>CANGUJ010000185.1 GCA_947456845.1 Burkholderiales bacterium
CCGGTGATGATGACCGTGTCGACGCCCTGCGCGGTCAGCGTCGGGGCGAGCGTGGTGCCGAAGAAGGCCGACGCATACTGCTTCAGGAGCAGCCACTCGCCGGCCCGCGGCTCGAGGCCGTCGCAGTACTCGCCCAGGCGGGAGCCGCGCTCGAACACCCTGAGCGCGCCGACCTTGCGGAAGAAGATGCCGCCGTTGATGCCGCCCGGTTCGTACTCCACGCCGGTGAAGATCACGGGAATGCCGGCCGCGCGGGCGCCCGCCAGGACGCGCTTGGCGGATTCGAACGCGGGGGCGCAGTTCGCGTAGAGCGGCGAGCCGGGCTCGATGTAGGCGCGCACGAAGTCGACGATCACCAGGGCCGGCTTGCGCCCGAAGGGCAGCCGGCCGCCGAAGCCGGCCTGCTGGTAGTCGGCGCCCAGGTCCGGTTTTTCCGCCTGCGTCATCGCTTGGCCTCCTTGCGGTTCAGATTTCGCGGTATTTTGCTTCGAACCGATAGACGTCGTCGAAATTCATCAGGGCGGTGAGTTCCTTGAAGTCGATCAGCGGCGCGTCGAGCGAGACGCCGTCGCGCGCCGGCAGCAGCGAGGCATAGGTGCGCTGCATGGCGTGCACCGCCGCCATCAGGCTGGTGGCGGGATAGATGGCCAGGCCGTAGCCGAGCGCGACCAGGCGCGCGCGCGGCAGCACCGGGGTGCGGCCCCCCTCGACGCAGTTGATCAGCAGCGGCTTGCCGCAGGCCTCCGACAGGCGCTTGCAGGTGGCCGCCATCTCGTCCTCCGACTCGGGCGACTCGACGAAGAGCACATCGGCGCCCGCCCGGGCATAGGCCTCGGCGCGCTTGAGCGCCTCGTCCAGGCCCAGCGTGGTGCGCGCGTCGGTGCGGGCGACGATCTGGAAATTGGCATCCGCGCGGGAATCGGCGGCGACCCTGATCTTCATGACCATGTCGGCCATCGGGATGACCCGCCGGCCGAGCGTGTGGCCGCACTTCTTCGGGAATTCCTGGTCCTCGAGCTGGATGCCGGAGGCGCCGGCGCGCTCGTAGCCGCGCACCGTCTGGCGCACGTTGAGCAACCCGCCGTAGCCGGTGTCGCCGTCGCAGATCACCGGCCTGGTGATGTTGTCGCACAGGCGCTCGACCACCGCGACCATGTCGGAGTAGGTGGCGATGCCCGCATCCGGCAGGCCGTAGGCCGAGGCCACTGCGCCGAAGCCGGTCATGTACAGGCAGTCGAAGGCGAAGCGGTCCGCCACCCGCGCCGACACCATGTCGTAGATGCCGGGCGCGGCGACAAACGCCTTCTTGACGTGGAGCAGGTCGGCGAGCGCGGCGCGACGGCGGGAAAAGTCGTTCATGGGGCGTATCCGTGGGTGGCGGTGAGGTGGCGGTGCGGCGCATGCGGTGCGGCCTTGCAAATTGTGCACATCATGCTGTGCAAAGTAAATCGCATCATGCGGATTCGGCCGCAAACTGTTGTTTTCCAAAGAGTAAATTTTCGGGTGGCGATTGGCGAAAAAAGTGTCGGCGGTCATTGTGTACAATCGCGACGAGTCACGCTTCTTGTTTGCATGGTCTGCTCGCATGGCTTGCAAGCACTTGTTGCCTGCGCGCAGTACCCGCGCGCCTTGCCTGCGTTTCTTGCCTGCGTTTTTTCTGCGTTCCTTGTCTGCGTGGCGCGGCTACCCAACCCCAAGGAGAATTTCCGGATGGCGCAAACTGACAAGGTGATCATCGCCGGTGCCGGCCCGGTCGGACTGATCGGCGCGCTGTACCTGGCCAGGCGCGGTGTCCCGGTCACGGTCATCGATGCCCTGCCGGCGCCGGCCGAGGACCTGCGCGCCTCGACGTTTCACCCGCCCACGCTCGACATGCTCGAGGATCTGGGGCTCCTGGAATGGATGCTGCCGCGCGGCCTGAAATCGCCGGTGTTCCAGCACCGCGACCGGCCCACCGGCGAGGTGTTCTCCTTCGACCTCGGCCTCCTGGCCGGCGAGGTGCGCAATCCCTACCGCCTGCAGTGCGAGCAGTGGAAAATGATGCGCCACATCGGCGAACTGCTCGCCGGCATGCCGGGCGTGGAACTGTGCTTCAACGAACGCGCCGTGCATGTCGCGCAGGCCGCGCACGGGGTGCGCCTGTCCACCGAAACGCCGATTGCGATCCGCCACCATGAGGCGCGCTGGCTGATCGCCTGCGACGGCGCCAACTCGATCATCCGCAAGTGGCTGGGCATCGAGTTCGAGGGGCTCACGTATCCGGAGAAGTTCTACTGCGCGACCACCCCGCACCCGTTCGAGGAGAATTTCGAGAACCTGTCGAACGTGAACTATGTCGCCGACCCGGACCAGTGGTTCGTCCTGCTGCGGGTGCCGGAACTGTGGCGGGTGCTCGTGCCGGTGGCCGACAGCATTCCCGACGAGACCATCGTCTCCGACGCCTACACGCAGGCCGCCCTGCAGCGCATCGCCGCGCGCCCGGGCGACTACCCGGTGCGGCACCGCACCATCTACCGCGTCCACCAGCGGGTGGCCAAGCGCTATCGCGCCGGCAATGTCTTCCTCGCCGGCGATGCCGCGCACATCAACAATCCGCTCGGCGGCATGGGCATGAACGGCGGCCTGCACGACGTGCTCAACCTTGCGGAAAAGCTGCTGGCCGTGATGGCGGGCGCCGGGCCGGAACTGCTCGACCGCTACGAGCGCCAGCGCCGCACGGTCTGCTACAAGTACGTGCAGGCGCAAACCATGCGCAACCGCGAGGATCTCGCCCAGAAGAGCGGCAGCGCGCGCGAGAAGCGGCTCGAGGAAATGCGCGCCCTGCTTTCGAGCCGCGAGGCCACCCGTGAATTCCTGATCAAGAACTCGATGATCGCCAGCCTGCGCGACGCGGCGGCGATCGAATAGGGAGAACAGCCATGCCCGACCACCTCGGCTATCGCAAGAAGTTCGGCGTCCTCGGCCCGTCGACCAACACCATCGTCCAGCCGGACTTCGACGACCTGCGCGTGCGCGGCGTGACCAACCACTACAGCCGCATCGTCATCCCCAACAACCCGGTCAGCGACAACGAAGGCTTCCTCAAGCTCGTCGACAGCATCAACGGCGCCACCCTCGACGCCGTCGACGTGCTCAAGTCATGCGAGATGGACTACATGGTCATGGGCATGTCGGCCGCGACCTTCTGGAACGGCCGCGCCGGCGCCGAGAAATACCTGGCGATGATGACCGAGCGCGCCGGAGTCGGCGTCTCGTGCGGCTCGTTCGCCATGGAGGCGGCGCTCAATGTGTACAAGGCGAGGCGCATCGCCTTCATGTCGCCGTATTTCCCGGTCGCCAACGACCAGGTCAGGCGTTTCTTCCAGGACTGCGGGTTCGACGTGGTGCGCGATGTCTGCCTGCGGCGCCCCAGCCCGGTGCTCATCGCCCATGCCACCGACGAGCAGTGCCGCCAGGCGATCCGCGAACTCGATGGCGACGATGTCGACGCCATCGTGCAGGTCGGCACCAACCTCTCGATGATCCGCCTGGCGGCGGCGGCGGAACTGTTCCTCGGCAAGCCGGTCATCGCCATCAACACGGCCACCTACTGGCACGCGCTGCGCGCTGTGGGCATCGATGACCGCGTGGTCGGCTTCGGCAACCTCATGGAGCATCACTGAGCCTCGGTTGGCGTGCCGCCGGGCAAGGCGGCACGCTTGCGCTCTTGCCGCGCCGGCAGGGCGCTCCCCGGCGCCGTCGCGGCATCGTTTTCCCCGGAGACATCATGTTGAGCCTCAGCGCGGCGCTGCTCGCCTGCCTCGCCCCCGCAGCCCGGGCGCAAACCGGCGACTGGCCCAACCGGCCCATCAAGATCGTCGGGTCGGCGACAGCGTGCGCCAGGTCGATGTGGCTAAGACGCTCAACAAGCAGGGCCTGACCGTCGCCTACCGCGGCCCCGCGGACCTGGGCCGCCACATGCGTCAGGACTCGACCCGCTGGGCTGCCGTGGTCAAGGAAAAGAACCTGGTCGGGAAATAGGCGCGCTGCCATCCGGCGAGGCCTGCGCTTCCGGGCCTGCGCGGCCCCGGCGCCGTGCGGGCGCCAGCGCAAGAATTACTTGACCAAAACGTTTGGGAATAGGTATACTTGAGTCAATTGCTCGGGAATACCCCTGCGCCTTGCAGTGATTTGCCGGCCCGCGTTGCAACCGGTCAGGCAACGCAGCTGTTAAAGCGGTAGTTGTCAAAGCGGTAGTCGTCAAAGCGGTGAGGGTGCCCGGGCGGTGAAGGGCCGGTCGTCCGCCCGTGATCGGGGACGGGGTTGGGGCGTTGCCTGGAATCGGCATGAAGCGAGGCGGGCATGATGCCCGCCGCATCCACCGAAGCGATCGAAATTCCGAAAGGTGTGACTGATGAGACTGACAACCAAAGGACGCTTCGCCGTCACCGCGATGATCGACCTGGCGCTGCGCGACGCCAACGGGCCGGTGACCCTGGCCGCCATCAGCGAGCGCCAGGGGATTTCGCTCTCCTACCTCGAGCAACTGTTCGGCAAGCTGCGCCGGCACGGCATCGTGGAATCGGTGCGCGGGCCGGGCGGCGGGTACACCATGGCCAAGGTGCTCGAGCGCGTGACGGTGGCCGATGTCATCGCGGCGGTCGACGAACCGCTCGACGCGACCATGTGCGGCGGCCGCCAGGATTGCCATGAAACCGGCCGCGTCGGCGGCGGCCTGTCCGACGGCGGCATCCGCCAGGGGCAGTGCATGACCCATGACCTGTGGGCGACCCTGAACCGCAAGATGCATGAGTATCTCGAGTCGGTGACCCTGTCCGACCTGGTGCGCCAGCAGCGCGAACGCGAAGCCGCGGCGGGCATCGCGCCGGTGCAGGCTGTTGTCGTCGAGCGCCGGCGCGCGATCCCGCGCCCGGTGGTCCCCGCATAAATTTCCTTCAACGGTGCAGAGATGAAATTCCCGATCTACCTGGATTATTCGGCCACCACCCCGGTCGACCCGCGCGTTGCCAAGCGCATGATGACTTTCCTGACCGAGGAATACGGCAATCCCGCCTCGCGCTCGCACGCGTACGGCTGGACCGCCGAAGAGGCCGTGGAAGAGGCGCGCGAGAACGTGGCCAAGCTGATCGGCGCGGATGCCAAGGAGATCGTCTGGACATCCGGCGCGACCGAGTCCAACAACCTGGCCATCAAGGGGGCGGCGCAGTTCTACAAATCCAAGGGCCGCCACATCATCACCATGTCGATCGAGCACAAGGCGGTGATCGACACCTGCCGCGACCTCGAGCGCCAGGGGTTCGAGGTCACCTACCTCGACCCCGAGCCCAACGGCCTCATCGACATGGAGAAATTCAAGGCGGCGATCCGTCCCGACACCATCCTGGTGTCGATCATGTTCGTCAACAACGAGATCGGCGTGATCCAGCCGATCGCCGAGATCGGCGAGATCTGCCGCGCCCGGGGCATCATCTTCCATGTCGACGCCGCGCAGGCCACCGGCAAGGTCGCCATCGATCTCGCCACGCTGAAGGTCGACCTGATGTCGCTATGCGCCCACAAGACCTACGGCCCCAAGGGGATCGGCGCCCTGTATGTGCGCCGCAAGCCGCGTGTGCGCCTGGAGGCGCAGATGCACGGCGGCGGGCATGAGCGCGGCTTCCGCTCGGGCACCCTTGCGCCGCACCAGATCGTCGGCATGGGCGAGGCGTTCCGCCTGGCGCGCGAGGAAATGGGCACCGAAAATGAGCGCGTGCGCATGTTGCGCGACCGGCTGCTCGCCGGGCTGTCGGAGATGGAAGAGGTGTACGTCAACGGCGACCTCGAGCACCGGGTCCCGCACAACCTCAACATGAGCTTCAATTTCGTCGAGGGCGAGTCCCTCATCATGGCGATCAAGGAAATCGCGGTCTCGAGCGGCTCGGCCTGCACCTCCGCCAGCCTCGAGCCCTCCTATGTGCTGCGCGCGCTCGGGCGCAGCGACGAGCTCGCGCATTCCTCTATCCGTTTCACCCTGGGGCGCTTCACCACCGAGGAGGAGATCGATTTCGCGGTGAAATTGATCAAGGCCAAGATTGGTAAACTGCGGGACCTCTCGCCGCTCTGGGAAATGTACAAGGACGGGGTTGATCTCAACACCGTCCAGTGGGCGGCGCACTAGCGCCGCATGTCAAGGCAATACCAAGGGGCTGCACAATGGCATATAGCGAGAAGTTGCTGGATCATTACGAGAACCCCCGCAACGTCGGGTCGTTCGAGAAGGGTGACGAGTCGGTCGGCACCGGCATGGTGGGCGCGCCCGCCTGCGGCGACGTCATGAAGCTGCAGATTCGCGTCGGCGCCGACGGGCGCATCGAGGACGCCAAGTTCAAGACCTACGGCTGCGGTTCGGCCATCGCGTCCTCGAGCCTGGTCACCGAGTGGGTCAAGGGCAAGACACTCGACGAGGCGATGGGCATCAAGAACACCCAGATCGCCGAGGAGTTGGCCTTGCCGCCGGTGAAGATCCATTGCTCGATCCTCGCCGAGGACGCGATCAAGGCCGCGATCACCGACTACCGGGCCAAGCACCCGGTGGAAGACAAGAAAGCCGCCTGAGCGTAAACCCACGGAGCACGAGCGCAAACCATCATGGCTGTCACACTGACCGAAAGCGCCGCGAAGCACGTGGCCAACTACATCGCCCGCCGCGGCAAGGGCATCGGCCTGCGCCTGGGCGTGAAGACGACCGGCTGTTCCGGCATGGCCTACAAGCTCGAATTCGCCGACGCGGCGCAACCCGAGGACCGGCTTTTCGAAAGCCACGGGGTGAAGGTGATCGTCGATCCCAAGAGCCTGGCCTATCTTGAGGGCACGGAACTCGACTACACCCGCGAAGGCTTGAACGAAGGTTTCAAGTTCAACAACCCCAACGAGAAGGATCGTTGCGGTTGCGGGGAAAGCTTCCACGTCTGACCCGGGTCAACCGTTCGTTCCCGCCACGGGGCTGCACGGTGACCGGCAGCCCCGTTTCTTTGATGAATACCGCCTCACATTTCGAATTGCTTGGCCTGGCGCCCGAGTTCGGGCTCGATATGGCCGCGCTCGACCGCGCCTATCGCGACCTGCAGGCGCGCGTGCATCCGGACCGTTTCGCGGGCGCATCCGGCGCCGACCGGCGCGCGGCCATGCAATGGTCGGTGCGGGCCAACGAGGCCTACACCACCCTGAAGGACCCGCTCAAGCGGGCGGTTCACCTGCTTGCGCTCGCCGGCGTGGACATCGGCGCGGAGACCAATACCGCGATGGAGCCGGCCTTCCTGATGGCGCAGATGGAATGGCGCGAGGAGGTCGAGGATGCGTGCGCCGCCCGCAACGTCGCGGTGCTCGATGCGCTGCTGGCGCGGCTGCGCGGCGAAAAGCGGGCGCGGCTCGCCAGGCTGGC
>CANGUJ010000186.1 GCA_947456845.1 Burkholderiales bacterium
GAGGCGGAGCGCAAGGCCCGCGAGGCCGCCGAGCTCAAGGCACGGGAGGACGCCGCCCGCGCCGCACGCGAAGCCGCCGAGCGCAAGGCCCGCGAGGAGGCGGAGCGCAAGGCCCGCGAGGCCGCCGAACTCAAGGCACGGGAAATTGTCGCTCGCGCCGCCCGTGAAGCCGCCGAGCACAAGGCCCGCGAGGAGGCGGAGCGCAAGGCGCGCGCCCATGCCGAGGCGCGCGAGCGCGGGCGCCTTGAGGAAGAAGCCAAGCGCCGCGCGATCGCGCAGCACCAGGCTCGTGAAGAAGCCCGGCAAATCGGCGCAGGGGGAGAGACTCAGCAGCCGGAGGGGCAGCGACGCGCTGCCCGACAAGCCGAGGAAGAACGGCGCGCCGACGAGGAGGCCAGTCGCTACACTGCCGCCCTGACGCCCCATCTGGAGGCCGCGTCAGCCGCGCCGGTTTTGACACCGATGGGCGCATTTTCCAACTTATACACGCTCGACCCGGCGGGTTCGGCAGCGCTCCAGGCGGCGGCACCGCCGGCCACGCCAGCGCCCGCAGCGAGCGCGATGGATGCAGGCGAGCAAAGGTCCCGCAAGGAACTCGAGCGCGAAGCGGCGGACAGGGCCAAGGAAGAAGCGCGGGCGCGCAAACAAGCCGAGAAAGAAGCCAAGCGGCTGGCAAATCGAGGCAATGCCGACGCGGGCAGCCTGTTGCGCGTGGGCAAGCTCGTCGCTGCCGTCATGGTGCTGGTGTTGGGCAGCGCCGCAGCCTATGTTTTCAGCCTGTCGGCCGACAAGCCGGCAATCGAGAAGTTGCTCACCGCACGCTTCGGGGTGCCGGTCACCGTGGGCGACGCCACCTTTTCGGCCTTCCCCGCCGAATTGCGCATGAGCAACGTCATGCTGGGCGACATCAAGCTACCCCGGGTGGTGGCCAGCAGCAGTTTGTCTAACCTGGCTTTGGGTGAGAAGGTCTGGCGCAATGTCGACGTAACCGGACTGGAACTCGATGTCGCGCAGGTTGAACGCCTGGCCGCATGGGCCGCCATCGAGCCGGCCACGCGCACGCGGGCTTTTGCGCTGCAACGAATTCGCGCCGCCGCAGTGGCGATCAACGGCACACCCATCAATGTGCCAAAGTTCAATGCCACGCTTTTGCTCGCATCCAACGGTACCGTCAAACAGGCCTCCCTGACGCTACCCGACGGCAAAGCCCAGGTATTGCTGTCGCCGGAGGAAAAAGGCTGGCTGGTGGACATCGAGGCGCGCGGCGTGGCTTGGCCGGTCGGTCCCAAGGTAGCTTGGGAAAGCCTGCGTTCAAAGGGCGTGGCCAATCGCGCCGGCATGAAACTGGACGAGTTCATTGTCACCCATGCGGGCGGCAATGCGCGCGGTACAGGTATGTTGGGCTGGGCCGATGGATGGAGGTTCACAGGCTCGGTCGAGGTCAACGGCATTGATGCCGATGGCATCTCCGGCATGCTGTACAGGGCATCGCCGGTAGCCGGTCCGGTCGAGGGCAAGTTTTCCGTCTCGATGGCGGCGCCGACGCTTGCGAGGCTGTTCGAGGCGCCGCAGGTGGAGGGCAACTTTGCGGTGTCGCGGGCGGTCTTGAAAACACTGGATTTCGCCCGCCTCTTGCAAGGCGCCAGCGCAGGCGGGCAGACCCGCCTGCCCGAGGTAACTGGCAGCCTGGCAGCCGGCAACGGCCGCCTGCAACTGCGTCAATTGCGCGGGACTTCCGGAACGCTCAGCATCGCCGGTAACGTGGACATCACTCCGGAGGCGGCCTTGACCGGCAGCCTGATCGTCGAACTGGGCACGGCGGGGTCGCGCGGGCGCACGGCGCTGCGCGTCGGCGGCTCGGTCGCGGAACCGCGCTTCGAGAAATAGCGGATCTTCGAGACGCCGGCGCCAGCGCAATCGGAATCGGCTGCGCGGCGCAAATAAAAGGACGCCGGCCCCGCGAAGGGCCGACGGCCTTCCGTCAGTCTCTAGGCCTCCGGCGCACGGGCGGGCCCATGGCGGGAAGTGAGCCTAAAGCCGGCGCTCCGCTGAAGAAGGCAGGAACTGCGAATTGAAAATCCCGTCGGGGCTCACCTGGCTCTTGATACCAAAGGCGGCGACCACCCGGTCGATGGTGTTGTCGAAGCGCACTTTGTTGATGGCACCCAGGCCGTCCTTGCGCGCGATCGGCGTATCTACGAACTCGATGGCCATTTTCAGGCGCCTGAGCTCGGTAGCATCGGTGATCAGGGGGTCGCGTTGCTTGACGAAGGCGATCGCGGCGTCGGGATTGGCGATCACGTCCTTGATAGCGCGGGTGATGGCGCGCAGGAACCCGCGCGCCGCAGCCGGGTTCTCGGCAAGGAACCTGGGGCTGGCGATGACCGCATTGCCGTACAGCTCGGCGCCGAAATCGTTGTACTTGAACATCAGGATGTCTTCTTCCTTGATGCCGCGCGCGGTCAGGCCGAGATAGCTGGTGAAGGTAAAGCCGGTGATCGCATCGACCTCGCCCCTCTGCAGCATGGTTTCGCGCAGAGGCGGGTCCATGGACTTCCATTGCACCTTGGCCAGGTCGATCTTGTTGGCGCGTGCGAGGATGGGGAACGCCTTGCGGCCGGCGTCGAACACCGGGGCGCCGAGAGTCTTGCCGGCGAGATCGGCGGGCGACTTGATGCCGCTTTTCTTGAGCACAAGGACCGCCGCCGGGGTCGATTCATAGACCATGTAGATCGCCTGCGGCTTGGTCGCCGCAGCGGGGTTGTTGCCGATAAACTCGATCAGGGCCGAGATATCGGCAAAGCCCATGTCATAGGCTCCGGTGGCCACCCGGGTCACCGCCGCGCCGGAACCGGAACCCGCGTCGATGGTGACATCCAGTTTCTCCTGCTTGAAGTAGCCCTTGGCTTGCGCGGCCAGAAACAGGGCAGAAGGGCCTTCGAAACGCCAATCCAGGGTGAACTTGATCTTGGTGTCCTGTGCCGCTACGGGCGCAACCACACCCGCAGCCAACAAACCGGCGGCGACAAACCGCAAGAACCTCTGTTTCATAACCATCTCCGGTGAAAAGTGGGCGATCGACAATTTACGCGTCAAACAAGTGTACCAAAGCAACTCGTCGGCAGCGCTACCGGCCGCACTACGTCGCCGAGCCGGACGCGACACGGGCGGTTTTGAAAGAACGGCGAAAACAAGGTAAATTCCCGACAAATGCAATAATTTTTAACAAACTCCGCTTGTGCCGGCAGCGTCGGCGCTGATCGCGTTCCGCAGAAAGTGTGCCGGCGCCGGCCTCCGGGTAGCGAACACGTCTCTGCAGCAGCAGGCCCCCACAGGCGACCCTACGACCATGCGCATCGCGATTCTTGAAGACGATCCCGAACAATCTGCGCTCATCGTTTCGCACCTGAGTGACGCCGGGCACGACTGCTACGCATTTGCAAGCGGCAAGACCCTCACCCACGCCGCCTCGCGCGAGAGCTACGACCTGTTCCTGCTCGACTGGCAGGTGCCCGACCTGACGGGAGAGGAAGTCCTACGCTGGATCCGCTCACACGTGACCTCGCCCGTGCCGGTGATGTTCGTCACCAATCGCGACACCGAGACCGATATCGTGGCCGCACTCTCGCAGGGTGCCGACGACTACATGAAAAAACCGGTCGGCCGCGCCGAGCTTCTGGCGCGCGTGAGCGCACTGTTGCGGCGCGCCTACCCGCAAAAGAGCGCCGATACGCTGGTATTCGCGCCCTATCAGTTTGACATCCGCAATCAGACGCTGGATGTCGGCGGCAAGCTGGTCGAACTGACCCAGAAGGAATTCGACCTCGCGCTGTTCCTGTTCCAGAATCTGGGGCGCCTGCTGTCGCGCGGCCATATCCTCGAGGCCGTCTGGGGACGGGCCATCGATGTGCCCTCGCGGACCATGGACACGCATGTTTCGCGCATCCGCACCAAGCTCAACCTGCGGCCGGAGAACGGCTTCAAGCTCACCCCCGTATACAACTACGGATATCGCCTGGAGCAACTCAAGGCGAGCGAGTAACCCCCGATCGGGCGCGCAATCATGTCGGCGCCCGGTAGCGCAAGTGCGAACGGGATCGACGCGAACGGCAACCGCCTCGGCTCGGTAACAAAGCCATGACGAGCGTGCAAAACGTCCACGGACTGGCCCGTTTGAAAGCGGCATTGCTGCCGGTGGCGCTCGCCTTGCTTTGCGCGCTGGTCTCGCTAGGTTCGATCAGTCTCATCGATTCGATCTTGTTCGCCGCGATGCCCGCATCCGATCTTGTGCAGGCGCCGGCGGGCGCGCAGGTGGCCTTCAACCTGGCGCCGCTGCTGTATGCGCTGGCGCACCTGGGCGGAAAGCCTCCGGATCACGCGCGCCGGATCACGCTACTCTTGGTGATTGCCTTGCCGTTGCTGTCGGCGATGATTCTCATGACCGGGCGTGTCATTGCGCCGATCGCCGGCATGACCTGCATCGCGCTGGCCCATGCCCTATGGGGCGGGCGGAGAATCGCAGAGTCGGCGCGCCGTCTTGAAGACGCATTCCGCTGCCTCGCCGCCGAACCGTGCATGCTGCCGGATACGAGGGATACGCCGCCGGGCATGGCACTGGATGAGCGCCTGCTCGCGTCGGCGCAAGGCGCCGCCCGCCTGCGCGGCATGCAGCGTCTTGTCTGTGAAATCATCGAAAGCCTGCCGGACGCCGCGCTGGTCGTCGATGCGGCGGGCCGCGTTCTGTTCGGCAATCGGCATGCCGCCGCGCTTTTCAACGCCGCGCCTCCGGGTAAGTTGCGCGGACAAGCCATGCAAACCCTGCTCGACACCTTGTCGGCAGGCCTGCCGGACAGCCCCGCCCCCACATGGGAAGCGCTGCAAGCCCTGCCCGGCAAGGGTGCCGGGATTGGGCAGCCGGATACCCACCGGGCGCTCGAAGTCGCAAGCCGGGCCGGACGCAGCCATCTCGCGCGCTGTGCGGTCCTGGCAGCCCAGGATGGCTCCCCTGCGGGCTGGATCGTCATTTTCTCGGACATCGGGAAATTGCGCGCAGCCGAACAGGCACGCAACGAGATACTGACGTTCCTGTCGCACGACATGCGTTCGCCACAGAGTTCGATCCTTGCCCTGCTCGAACTGCACGCGCTCGATCCCGATGACAATCCCAAGGAGGACGTACACAGGCGCATCGAGCAATATGCCCGCCGCACCCTTTCCTTGTCGGAACAGTACCTGCAATTGGCGCGCGCCGAGGCCAAATCCCTTGAAACCGCTGTGGAAGACCTGGGCGCGATCGTCGAGCAGGCGATTGACGAAGCCTGGGCCGACGCTGCGCAAAAAGGGGTGCGCATCGAAATGCGCTGGGACGGCGAACCGCTGCCGGTGCGTGCGGATCGCCCATTGCTTTCGCGCGCCGTCCTTAACCTGCTGGCAGACGCGGTGCTGCACAGCCCGGAAAACGGTGTCGTCACGGTCACGGTTGCCGGGCGACGCTTCGGCGGGATCGCTAAGCATGTGTGCGAAGTGGCGGGCCCGAGCGACGGCACCTCGCCTGAACGTCAAGCTGTCCCTTTCGAACCCGACCCGAGGCATGCCACGCCCGATACGCCGAACTCCCGCGCCGCCGGACTGCGCTTGGCTCTCGTGAAGATTGTCGTCGAGAAGCACGGCGGCACCATTGGAGTCGTCAGCGAGCCCGGCAAGGGCAGTACCTCTACCATCGTTCTCCCAGCGGGTTCAAAGGGACCTGACGGCGCGGTCGCTGCTATGTAATGCGCAGCGCCCCGGATGCCCCGCCCGGCGATGTGTGTAATATAAAGTTGACACTATGGCGTTATTTTTAGTTGACACGTCCATGGTTAAGCCGTCAAATACGCGTCTATAATTCGCTCGAAGCCGTAGACACTACCGGACCATACCTGACCATACCGCACGCAGGGTGCCTGTGGGCACGACAAGAAAGAGCCAGAACCGCCTCAGCAGCAGTGGACCGGGCGCAGCGGCGCCCGACCTAGCCATCTTACAAAGATCATGCAACTCGCCGCCTTCGGACTGAACCACCATACCGCGCCGGTGCACCTGCGCGAGCAGGTGGTATTCCACGTCGAGCGCATGAATGCGGCTTTGAAGGAGTTTCTGGACCGCCGCTTCGCCCGCGAGGCGGCCATCCTGTCGACCTGCAATCGAACCGAGGTGTATTGCGCCACCGAGCGGGGCATGGAAGTCGTATCCGATGCCACCCGCTGGCTGGCCGACTATCACCGCGTCGACCCGGGCGTGCTCAAGCCGCATCTCTATACGCTGGGTCAGGAGCACGCTGTCAGGCACGCATTCCGCGTGGCCGCCGGCCTCGATTCGATGGTCATCGGCGAGCCGCAGATTCTCGGCCAGATGAAGCAGGCGGCCAGGAGCGCCGAAGATGCCGGCGCGATGGGCACCTATCTGCACCAATTGTTCCAGCGCTCCTTCGCGGTGGCCAAGGAGGTGCGCAGCCAGACCGCGATCGGGGCCCAGTCGGTCTCGATGGCCGCCGCCGCGGTGCGCCTGTCCGAACGCATTTTCCCGTCCGTATCCAATACCCACGTGCTGCTGATCGGCGCCGGCGAGATGATCGAGCTTACGGCGACCCATTTCGCGGCGCAGAACCCGAAGTCGATCACCGTGGCCAATCGCACGGTCGAACGCGCACAGGGGCTGGCCAGCCGCTTCCTGGGCAATGCCATGCGCCTGGCCGATTTGTCCGCCGAACTGCACAGGTTCGACATCGTGGTTTCATGCACCGCCTCGGCGCTGCCCATCCTGGGCAAGGGCCTGATCGAACGCGCCATCAGGGCGCGCAAGCGGCGCCCCATGTTCATGGTGGATCTGGCGGTACCGCGCGACATCGAGCCGGAAGTCGGCAGGCTCGACGACGTGTACCTGTACACCATCGATGACCTGGCCGAGACCGTGCGCGAAGGCATGGACGCGCGGCGCGGCGCGGTCGAACAGGCCGAGGCCATCATCGAGACACGCGTCCAGGGTTTCATGCACTGGCTCGGCACCCGTGGCTCGGTTCCATTGATCAGGCGCCTGCGCGAGCAGGCGGAAACCGCGCGGCAAGTCGAGCTCGAGCGCGCCGTCAAGGCCCTCGAGCAAGGGCGCGACCCGCGCGAGATCATCGAGCACCTGAGCCAGGCGCTCACCAACAAGCTCATGCACAACCCGACTGCGGCACTCTCGCAGTCGTCGGCTTCCGGGCGCGATGATGTTGCCGCGCTCGTCCAGTCCCTCTACAAGCTTTAGCTGATCGAGCGCATCGCCGTGGCCGGCCCTGCCGGATCCCATGGCCATGCGCGCATCGTCGCGACCAGGAACCGCCCACATGAAAGCCAGCATGGCCGCAAAACTCGGCCAGCTCGACAGCC
>CANGUJ010000187.1 GCA_947456845.1 Burkholderiales bacterium
CTCGGGGGCGCCATGCCGAAAACCGAAATTGCGCACGTACAGCAGCGCGCCGTCGTGAGTACGCATGGTAAAACGGGCCTCGAGCTGGGCCACGCCGTCGTTTCGGATGACCTGCCAGTCCGCGCCGCCTTCGAGGACCGTGCCGGCCAGGCGCGCACCGCTGAAGTCGCCGCCGGTGATGTTGATGATGCGGCGCTCGCCGCCGGCCTGCGGTGTGGCGCCGAACAGCTGCGGCGACGCCACCGTGATGGACGCCCGGTACAGCAGCTCCAGCCTGGGGACAACCGGTTCGAAGCCCACCTCAGGCCTCCGGCGGGCTGTAAGGACCAAACAGCCTTCGTGCGGCATCGACACATTCGGCCAGCACGGCGCCGTCACCGACCTGATTGGCCAGCAACAGCAGCAGCCGTGCGTTCAATTGCGCACTTTGCGCCTCGTCCAAGCCGTGGTGCGCGGCGATGAGGCGCTCGTAGAATGCATCGTGATCGGTGAAGTTGAGTTCGGTCTTCATGCGCGCTCCGGTTGAAGGCGGCCATGGAGCGCACCGCGCAAGGCGCGGCTTACCTTCGCCGCATCAGGATTCTCGATACGCGCCGCCAGGTGCATGTCGGGCCTGAGCAGCCAGAAGATCGGCTTGCCGCGCGCCGCGCCGAGCGCCGCGCCAAGCTTGCCGGCCGGATCCTCGAGCACCGACAGGCCGAGCGCTGCCCGGCCCAGCTCCAGCATGCGCAAGACCGGCGCCTCGCGATTGGCCAGGCGAATAACCGCCGCGGCCAGCGCGGGCAGGGCGCCGCTCCAGATGCCGACGAAGGCCGGCCCATTGCGAAAAAGGTCGACGAGCGTGCCGGCCTGGCCATCCGGAAGGCCGACCGGAACGTTTTGCACCGCCTCGCCGACGGCCACGCCGCGCACCTTGTGCCTTTGCGCCCGCGAGGTCGGGGGCTGGCCGTAGATATACGAATTGGACAGGCGACCGGTATTGCACAGGCTGCGCGCGAATGGGTGTTCCTTGGCCAGGCTGATGGCCGCGTCGCGCAGCAGCTTTTCCGCCGGCGACTCCGGCTGCAGGAAGCGTGCGGTGCGCCGGGTGGTCATGATGTTGAACTGCGCCGCCGGCCGGCGCTCGGCGGAGTAGCTGTCGAGCAGGGCTTCCGGGGCGCGCCCTGAGAGCACCAGCGCCAGTTTCCAGCCCAGGTTGTCGGCGTCCTGGATGCCGCTGTTGCCGCCGCGCGCGCCGAAAGGGCTCATGGCATGCGCGCTGTCACCGAGGAACAAGGTGCGACCGGCCCGGAAGTTGTCGATCAGCTGGGCGCGGTAGGAATAGGGACCGACCCAGACCAGTTCGAATTCGACGTCTTCGCCCAGCTGCCGGCGCACCCGCTCGGCCGCCACTTCCGGCCTGCTCACGTGCTCGATATCGGTTTCCGGCCCCATCTGGAAATCCAGGCGCCACACATCGTCTGCCATCAGGTGCTGCCAGACGGCGCGGTTGTCGTTGAACGGCGCCTCCACCCAGGTCCAGCGCTCGATCGGCAGGGGCTCCTTGAAACGCACATCGGAAATGCACCAGCGGTCGATCCCGCGCGCCTGATGGGTGTCCAGCCGCAGGCAATCCCGTATGAAGCTGTTGACGCCCGAACAGTCGCAGACCCAGTCGGCCTCGAGAACATACCTGCCAGCCGGTGTTTCAACCTCGATGCGTGCGCCGTCCGCCAGGGTCTCAAACCCAACCACCTTCGACTTCCAGCGCAGGTCGGTGCGTCCGATTTCGATAACGCGGTCGACCATGAACCATTCAAGATAGAACTGCTGCAGGTTGATGAAGGGCGGCTGGCGCGAATCCGAGGTGCTGCTGGCGTCGAATTCATAGACCACCTCGCTTCCGGCGAGCGTCTTCCCGACTGACCAGACCACCCCTTTCGCGCGGATGCGCTCGTAGATGCCCAGCCGGTCCATCATCTCCAGGGTTTTCTGGGCGTACACGATGCCTCGCGAGGAGGCGCCGCGCACGCCGATGGTGTTGTCGTCATCGAGCACCACGGTGGCGACACCCCGTTCGGCCAGGTCGCAGGCCAGGGCGAGGCCGGACAACCCCGCGCCGACGATGACCACCGGATAACGCCTGACCTCGTCCGCCGTGAGGTCGCCCGGAGCGGTGAATTCATACTCGGGCAGAATGTAGCCGCCCGGCTGCAACGCGGTATCGGACATGCGCGACCCCGGTCAGATCAGGGAATCGTAGGACACCACCCCGGCGCGCCGCACCATGGCGTCGAACACCTTTTGCTGCAATTGTCCCTGCGGGTCGACAGAGCGGTGGTTGCGATGCGCCGATGCCGCGATGGCATCGACCGACGGGATGCGGTTGGCGCCGGGGATGCCGCCTGCCGCCAGTTGTATCTCGCAGGCCCGGTTGAGCGTCCAGAGCAGGAAGAAGGCCACCGGCACACTCTCTTCGCATGCCAGGAGGCCGTGATTGCGCAGGATCAGGCAGTGCTTGTCGCCCATGCTGCCGACCAGGCGGGCCTGCTCGTCGGTGCGGGTGGTGACCCCTTCGTAGTCGTGGTAGGCGATATCCCCCCACAACTGCGCAGCATAGAAGTTGTCGTACGACAAACCGGCTTCCTTGCAGGCCACCGCCATGCCCGCGGTGGTATGAATGTGCATGATGCAATGCGCGTCATCGCGCGCAGCGTGGATGGCGCTGTGGATCACGAACCCGGCCCGGTTGACCGTGTAGGGCGTCGCATCCACCGGCTCGCCGTCGATGCCCACCTTGATGAGGTTGGTGGCGCTGACCTCGCTGTAGTGCAGGCCGAACGGGTTGATCAGGTAATGGCGGGGGCAGCCAGGCTGCTGCGGCACCCGCACGGTGATGTGGTTGAAGATCAGTTCGGTCCAGCCCAGGAATGCGAATACCCGGTAGCAGGCGGCCAGTTCCAGGCGGGCCTTCCATTCGCCCTCGCCCATGTGTGCGGGCCGTGCCTGCAACGCCGAAGAGAATTTGTCCATGCGGTTGTCTCCTTGTTGTTCAGTAGGGCGGAACGTTGCGCGACAGCTCGGAAATCAAGCCATGCAGTGCGCTCGTCAAAGGCACGGGCACCCCGGCCTTTTCCGCCAGTTCAATGAACGCACCGACGATGGCATCCACCTCCATCTTGCGCCCGAGTTCGATGTCCTGATGCATCGACACCTTGACCGGCCCGATGGACTGCGCAATCTCCAGCCGCCGTTCGACATCGACCAGTTGCCGGATGCCATAGGCGTCGGCCACGCGCATCATTTCATGCATCACCGAGCGGATGAAGGCGATGAGTTCGGGATTGGCGCAAATCCTGTCCATGCGTGCGCGGGTGAGCGCGGCCACCGGGTTGAACGACGTGTTGCCGATCAGCTTCATCCAGATCTCGTCGCGGATGCGCTCGCTGACCCTGGGCTCGAGGCCGGCGCGGTGCAGGGCATCGGCCAGGCCGTTCAGGCGCCTGGACAGGCTGCCGTCGGGTTCGCCAAGCACGAAGGTCTTCTGGCCGTTCCATGTGACTTCGCCCGGCGCGGTGACTTCCCCCGAGGCATGCACCACGCAGCCGAGTACGCGATGCGGGTCCAGCAGCCCGAAAAGCCGGCCCTCGGGATCAAGCCGCTGTATCGGCTGGCCGTCGAAGCGACCGCCTTCGCGAAAGAAATACCACCATGGCAGCCCGTTGATGGCCGGTACCACGACCGTCTCGGGCTCGATCAGGGGCGCAAGCCGGCCCAGCATGTCCGGAATCTGGTGGGCCTTGAGCGTAATGATGACCGCATCCTGCCGGCCGACCCGCGCGGCAAGCGTCGCGGGGCTTTCCTCAGCCGCCAACGGCACATTGATGACGCCCTCCGGCGACTTGAGCGTCAGCCCGTCCGCCCGGATCGCCGCGAGGTGTTTGCCGCGTGCGATCACGCTGGTGGAAAAACCTCCATGCGCCAGGCGTGCGGCCAGCATGCCGCCGATGGCCCCGGCACCCACGACGCAGATTTTCATCGGCACGCACCCAGGTAATCATTTAATCCCGCGTCGGATTATCCGACGAATTCGGATCGATGAGTACTATGCAGCCTGCGCGCGGCTGGTCACCGGCTGGTCACCAGGCCTGCGGCGATCATCCCGCCCCTATCACGTGCAACGCGGGGGCTTCCCGCACCGCCTGCGGCCAGGCCGATGCCGTCGACATGCAAGCTCGACGCCCGCGCTTGTAGGACATATCAGTCGTTGCAATGCCCGCCCCATCCCTGCTTGCCGAGTCCGGCAAGGCTTTCACCGCCGACCACGCTCCCCCGCGACCCGACAGGCGGCAGGGCGCCCACCCGGCACAGGAGCTTGCGCAGGTTGGGTTCGGCGGTCTTGCTGAGGATACTCCTGACATGCGTGCGGACGGTATGCACACTGCTGCCGATGGCCTGCGCAGCCTCGACGGTGCTGCACCCGTCGCGCAGCATGTTCAGCACAAGCTGTTCTGCCGGCGTCAGGCCGTGTGAGCGCGCGAACGATTGCAACGTAATGCTCCCCCGGCTCTCCATGGCATCGAACACGATCGCCACCAGTCCGGCGCGGTCCTGCCCGTACTCGGGCGTGGGCAGAAGCGATACGGCGAACGGCGCGGACCGCCGGCACAGCGTCAGATACTCCCTGCGGCACTGGAAAGCGCGCTGCAGCGATTGATTCCAGCCAGGCACGTCAAATTGATCGACCGGCGCCACAACCCCGCGCGCCAGTTGCAGCGCCCGGCCTGCCTTCAAATGCGCACGTGCCGCCGAGTTCGAACCCACGAGATTTCCCGCCGGGCAAACCCAGGCGATCCCGAACGACAGGCAGTCCAGCAGGCACAGGGCGTCGTTCAACGTGACCTGGGGCGTTCCGATCGATGGGATGACGGTCCGCCCGCACGTTTCGGGCGATTCGGCGCCCAGGTGCCCAAAGTCGCTCAAGACCCCGAGTGGCAGCATTTTCCTTGACCTCACGACAGTTGATGATGAGGCGAAGGTTAGGAAAACCCCGGGCGGCCGTCGCCGCGCTAATGCACACGGCCGATGTGACTTATTCACGTTCAGTCCCGCAGCGCCTCAGCATTCCGGACGGAATGCCGGCGTTAACCCCGCCGTCCTACGGAAGCGGCGGCGGAACATTTACCTTCGCGAGGCGCGCGCGGATGTCTGCAAACCTGCCGTCCGGGTTGGCCTTCGCCCAGTCGGCAAGCCGCGCGAGAATGGCCTCGCCCAATTCCGCGGCGCCCTGCGCGTTGGGATGGCCGAGGGATGCCCAGTACCAGGGACTCCACCGGGTGAACCGGCGGCACGCGCCCAACCTGAAGTCGCGCAGCGAATCCTCGGGGCACATGCCGCGCAGGTCCACTCCCCAGACCCATGGACGGCCCGCATTGGCCGCATTGAACGGCTGATAGGCGTCCGCTTCCGCGAAGATGATGCGCGCATCCTCCGCCGCATGCTCCCGCCCGCGCCTAGCGAGATCGGTCTTGTTTGCCGCTTCGACCGCCCGCTGCAACGCCGATGCGGTTTCCATCCGGAACATGACGTTTCGCTCGAACACTCGATCCAGCGCCCGCCTTCTTCGCCAGACAATGAACAGGACCATCTGCCTGGCGAAATAAGTGTCGAGCACGGCAGACTTGGTTTCGCTGCTGAGGCTCTGCATGTAGCCCGGCACAACGATACATGCGTTGGGAAACTTTTCGGCAACCCGTTCCAGCAGGGCTTTCATGTCGGCGTAACAGTGGCGTTCGATCTTCGCCTTGAGCCGGTGGAGGCTGGTGCTCGGACGCATGTACCAAACCGCGCCGATATCGTTTCCCCCGCCGTTGATCAGGACCAGATCCACCGTTCGCGGTGAGTCGTCAAACGACTCGACCTGTTGGACCACGCTCGGCTCGGCACTGGCGATCTCGTTGCCGATCCCGGGCCTGATCCAGGGGGGCACGGAGCGCAAACCGAACAGCAGTCCAGCGAGACGTTCGAGGCGGCCGACCACGCGGTCCGACAACGCATCGCGCGCGCCAAGCACCGCGCCGGCATGGGCGTACATCAGCGGGCCGGGTGCTGCGCCCGGCCCGCCCGGTTCCAGCTTGCGCCAGACGTGATTCGCATAGGTCTGGTGGCGCGGCAACCCCTGCCCCCACATCACGGAGTCGCCGAAACACACCATGCGAAACGGCCGTCGTGCGGCCGTTTCGCCTCGTTCCTGCACCTGCAATGCCATAACCGCTCCTCAAACGAGCCCCTGCGCGCGATCCGGCCCCTGCACGCGCGACCACGGCCTTGGCATGATCGGGAAATCGCCGGCCGATACGCGCCAAATCTAGCGTATTTCAGCGCGCCCAAGCACAGAAGACGGTGCGCCTGACGCGATCCGCGACTGCCAAAGCGGAGATTTGGCAGCGGCTGCCCCTTCCGCTACACTCGTGCCGGGCGCGGGATGGCGGGTAAACAAACATCATGGCCGGCGCGGGGAAGCACGGGGGCGCGGAGTTTGAAGGCGATCGGTCAACGGGGCAAAGCCGCGCGATGCGGCCACGAAGGACGCAGGCGTGACAGCGGATTCGCGCCCGCGGTCACGCCCGGGCGCTACAAGCTGAAATGAACAGTTGCCTCGCCTGCGGACATCCCAGGCATCCCGAACACAAGTTCTGTCCAAGCTGCGGAGCGCGGCTCGAGGGCGCGCCCCTTGCAACGCAGGCTGCCCGGCGCGCGGCGCGCAAGGCGCCGAAAGCCAGGCGGCGCGGCACGGGCGCGCCCGAGCGCAAGCATGCGACCGCCTTCTTTTGCGATCTTTCAGGATCGACCGAGCAGGTAGCCGGGTTTGACCCCGAGGAAGCGCAGGCGCACCTGGACAACGCCCTGAAGATCATGTCCAGCGCGGTGGAGCAATTCGGCGGCACCCTGATTCGAACGCTGGGCGACGGCGTGTTTGCCCTGTTCGGCGCACCGGTCGCCCAGGAAGACCATGCGTTGCGCGCCTGCATGGCGGCCCTTGCCATTCATGCCGCCGGGCGGAACCCCAGCCGACCGGCGGAACCGATGCTGGTGCGCGTCGGCATCGACTCCGGGGAGGTCGTCATCGGCGCGGGCGATGAATCCTCCGGAGAAACGTATCGTGCCGACGGAAGCACCATCCACCTTGCCGCACGCCTTGAGCAACTCGCCCGGCCGGGCACGACGCTCATGAGTGGCGCGACCCACCGGCTGGTAGCGGACAAGGTTGAAACCCGTTCGCTTGGCGCCCACGCGATCCGCGGATTCAGGACGCCGATCGAACTCTTCGACCTGATATCCGACCGGCCGGACGCCAACCCGGCGCCGCGCCAGGCGGAGCCGGGGCGACGCGCGTTGTTGGGGCGGGA
>CANGUJ010000188.1 GCA_947456845.1 Burkholderiales bacterium
CGCGCTTCCGCCGCGAGGGCCTCCGAGGCAACCACGCGGTTGAAAAATCCCCAGCGCTCCGCCTCGTCGGCGCTCATGCTGCGGCCGGTGTAGAGCAGTTCGGAGGCGCGTCCCTGGCCGATGATGCGTGGCAGGATGGCGCAGGCGCCCATGTCGCAGCCGGCCAGGCCCACGCGGGTGAAGAGGAATGCGGTCTTGGCCGCCGGCGTACCGATGCGCATGTCGGCCGCCATGGCGATGATCGCGCCGGCCCCGGCGCACACGCCGTCGACCGCGGCGATGATCGGCTGCGGGCAATGGCGCATCGCCTTGACCAGGTCGCCGGTCATGTGGGTGAAGTCCATGAGTTCCGGCATTTTCATGCGGGTGAGCGGCCCGATGATCTCGTGCACGTCGCCGCCGGAGCAGAAATTGCCCCCCGCGCCGGTGACGACCACCACCTTGATGTCGGTGGCATAGCACAGCGCGCGGAACAGGTCGCGCAGTTCCGCATAGGACTCCAGGGTGAGCGGGTTCTTGCGCTCCGGCCGGTTGAGCGTGACCGTGGCCACCGGGCCGTCGGCGGCGAAGCCGAAGTGGCGGGCGCGGTAGTCGCCGAAGGTGCGGCGGTGGGTGAACGAATGGTCGGGCGCCGGGTTCATGGTCTTGTCTCCAGGGTACATGTACGTGTCGATGAGGGGCCGTGGGGCGCCGGGGGACGCCGGGCCGCGGACGGGTTTACGCGGTTCTCGCGCTGACGCTGGCCTTGAGAAGCCCGAGCAGGTGGAAAAGCTGCTCGCGCTCCGCGTCTGACAGGCCGCGGGTCAAACCGACCACCCAGCCTTCATGGTGCTCGGCCATGCGGGCGAACGCGCGGCGCCCTTCGGCGGTGAGGCTGATGCGCCAGGCGCGCCGGTCGCGCGGGTCGGCCTCGCGCATGACCAGACCTTCGCGGGTGAGCTGGTCCGCGATGCCGGTGACGTTGCCGCCGGTAACCATCAGGCGTTGTGACAATTCGCCCATCTTGAGGCCGGCCGGGTGCTTGTACAACTGCGCCATCAGGTCGAAGCGCGGCAGGGTCACGTCGAAAGCGCGGCGCAGGTCGGCGCGGATCGCCGCCTCCATCAGGTTGGTGCAGGTCAACAGGCGCAGCCACAGGCGCAGGGCCGCATGGTCCGCGCCCTCGGCCCGGGTTTCATGGTCCAGGGGCGGCGCGTCGGGCCTGATCTGCTCGTCCATGAATTTACTTTAGATTTCAAATAACGAGATGTCAAGGATTGCCGTTAAATGGGGTCAGACCCCATTTCTGCGGACCCCATTTCCGGGCCGCATTTCTGGCCCGCATTCAAGTCGCCGGCGCCCCCTCGCGCCGGCTTTTTGTCGATGGGCCCGGCCCGGCCCGGGTTGGCAGCGGAGGCGAGTTGCTATCATCGAACTCTCATCATCCGAATGCGGGCGGCGCTGTGTGCGCCCCGGGACCTGAATGGAACTTTCACCGGACCTGCGCGCCTTGCGCGACTTCTATTACAAGACCGCGCTGAAGCTGCCGCCGGAGCGTGATTTCGTGCGCGGCGAAAAGGTGATCGACAAGCCGGCGTTCTTCACGCTTGAGCATCTGCGTCGCCACCTCAACAACCCGCTGCTGACGCCGGATTTCTTCAAGTTGTACTGGCAGGGCAAGCCCGTGGACTGCAGCCGCGCCATGGGCCACAAGGTGGTGCAGGCGGCCGACCTGCCGTTCCTCAACAAGGGCATCATCGAGGAATACCTGGCCAATGGCGCGGCGATCGTGCTCGAGGCGGTCGACCTGTTCGAACCGATGGTCAACGCCATGTGCGCGGCCATCGACAATGCCGGCGAGGTATTGCTCTCGAACTCGGTGGCCTTTTTCTCGCAGGCGCGGGGTGGCGAGGCCTACCGCGGCCATGTGGATACGGCCGACGTGCTGGTGGTGCAGCTGGCCGGACGCAAGAAGTGGTACCTGCACCGGCGCCAGAACCCCCGCTGGGTCAACCTGAACGAACTCGACCCCGCCGCCATGGGCCCGGTGCAGGCTGAATTCGTGATGCAGCCGGGCGACGCGATCTACCTGCGCAACTACACGCCGCACCGGGTGGAAACCGCCGACGAGTACTCGCTGCACATGGCCTTCGACATCTGCGACCGCCGCCTCAACGCCGACACCGCCCTGCACCTGCTGCTGCAAACCTACAACCAGGACGCCGCACCGATCTACACGCCGGTGGAGGGCTTGCTTGAAAAGCTCAAGGCCCACGCCGATTCGAAACCGTTCCGCGAGCATCTCGCGCAGTTGAGCCTGGCGCAGGCGGAAAACTACAAGCGCGCACGGGCGTTATTCGGCGCCAACAAGGTGACCGCACTGGATAAGCTGGCGGCGGCGGAGGCTGCGCGCAGGAAGTAGCGGATCGGCCACACCATCCAGGTTGGTCAAAAACGCTGTGATTTGACCAAATTCCGAGATGAATGCGTGCGATGCAAGTCAATATCTCGAAGCCAAGACCAAGCTTTCGGCGTTGCTGGATCGAGTGGCAGCCGGCGAGGATGTCGTGATCGCGCGCGCGGGTACGCCGGTGGCCCGACTTGTGGCGCTGCACGCCGGTGCTTCCGCGAGTGGGGTACGGCTGGGCGGACTCAAGCGCGCGCGCGTCAGGATCGACCCTGAATTCCATGCGCCCTTGGCCGACGACGAATTGCTTGGAACTTGAAACTGCTCCTTGACACCCATTGCCTGATCTGGGCGCTGACCGATGCGCCGGCATTGGGTGAGGCTGGACGTGGGACCATTGTTGCGGGACGGATTTCGTCCTCTCGCGCTTGATGTTGAGTCGACGCTGCTTTCAAGCGAATTGCATCAAGAGCATGTCGACCCGTTCGACCGGTTGCTCCACGCGCAGGCACGATTGGCTTGCTGCTCGAGCCGCAAGCCTCTTGGAAGAAATATAGCAAAAAGGCTATACTGTGGGCGGCTGGACAGTGGCAGGGCATTCACTGGCGGAGGCCGAACTGAAAAGCCTGCCTGCCGACCTGCGCGCCCGTTTCCTGCACATTGCCGAGTTGCTGGAAAGCTTCGGCCCGACGAAAGTAGGGATGCCCCACATCAGGCCACTCGAAAGCAAGCTGTGGGAAATGCGCATGCAGGGCAAAGATGGCATTGCCCGTGCTGTTTATGCCGCCGTTCAGGGACGCAAGCTGCTGGTGCTGCACGTTTTCGTCAAGAAAACGCAGACGACGCCGCGAACGGCAATCACCACCGCCTTGAAACGACTGGAGGCCGCGAAATGAAGAACCTGAAATCGCTCAAGCGCGAACTGCTGGCCGACGCGGCGACCCGCGCCGAATACGACGCTCAGGCCGACGAATACGCCATCGCCCGCGAACTCATCGCGGCACGCACCCGTGCAGGCATGTCTCAGATCGAGGTCGCCCAGCGCATGGGCACCACACAGAGCGTCGTTGCCCGACTCGAGAGCGGCAAGCGTCCGCCGTCCATGCGCACCGTTGAGCGGTTCGCCCAAGCCGTTGGCGGGCATCTCGTGCTGCGTATCGAGCCGCAAACCACCTGACGAAAAAAGCCCGTGGCCGACGCCACGGGCAGTTGCCGCTGGAGCGGCAGGCGGAATCAGGCCGCCTCCTTGACGGCGTCGTTCTGGGTCACCTTGACGCTGTTGCCCTTCTTCGGCTGTGCCCCGACCGGGATCAAAAATGCTGTACAGTATGGCGGTAAGGAAATAATGTCGGGAGTAAAAGTAATGCTGGTAATCGCCAAGATCACTGCCAAAGGCCAGACGACGATTCCGCAGGACGTGCGCACGGCACTGAAAGTCGTACCGGGCGATCGCATCGCCTGGGAAATAGGCCAGGATGGCACTGCCACCGTGCGCCGCGTTCAACCGATGGACATGGAGTACCTTCGCGCGATCGAAGGCACGCTCGGCGAGTGGGCGGGCGCGGCCGATGAAGAGGCGTATCGTGGCCTTTGACCGATTCGCGGTGGTGCGAGTGCCTTTTCCGTTTACCGACCGCAACGCCACCAGGAACCGCCCCGCGCTCGTTGTCTCGGACACGCATGCCTTCAACACCCCTGCGGGCCACTCGGTCATGGCAATGATTACCTCTGAAGCAAATCCGCCATGGCCTCTTGATTGCCGGCTTGACGATCTCGTCGCCGCAGGTCTGCCGGCGCCATCCAAGGTACGCTTCAAGCTTTTCACCCTGGACCATCGTCTGGTGAAAGGACAAATCGGCAAACTTTCGCCCGCCGACGTCGAGACTGTGCGCAATGGCTTGGCCGCGCTTCTGAGCGAGCCCTGAAGGCCGAAAACGTTTCTCATTATGGGCGAATGAGAAAAATTGCCTATAACAAGAAACGAAATGCCTTCGAAACCACCTGCTCCATCCACGTCCACACCAGCCCTGCTCGCGCGGCTGGGTGAATGCATCCGCGCTCGCCGCAAGGCGCTCGGGATCGCCGCGGTCGCGGCGGCAGAGGCTTCGGGCGTTTCCCGCACCACACTTCATCGTATCGAAAAGGGCGAACCCGCTGTCACGATCGGGGCTTACGTGAATGTTGTCGATGCCCTCGGATCGCGCCTGGAACTCGTGGACCCTGGCAACACCGCCGTTGCGGTGCAGGCCGGCGCGGATGGGAATCGGAAATGGATTCCCGCGACCGTGCGTATCGCCGACTACCCCCCAACTCAAAAGACTCGCGTGGCAGGTGCACGGTGCCGAGACCCTGAGGCCTGCGGAAGCACTCGATATCTACGAGCGCAACTGGCGCCACGTGGACAAGGCGGCCTTGCAGGCTCACGAACCGATGGGCGGATGACGGGGTATTCAGCCGCGATTTGATCGATCTGGCGATGATGGCGCCTGCGCTAGCGGTGATGCGCGATGCGCTCGTCAAGGCCGAAGGCGCGTATGGAAAAACCATCCGTGCCGACTTGGCGAAAGCCATCGAACGCCTGCGCCAACAGGACGGCTGGATCGAGCGCTGCATGCAGGTCATGGCAATTTCCGTCCCCAAGGCCTTGATCTGGCAACGTGTCCGCCGCCTGAAAAAAATGCTCGTTGTTTAATCTAGAGTTGCGCGCATGGCGGGGAGAGTTGACCCAACCCGCCAATTGACGCTACCATCGGGTGTCTACAACGTATATACGAAATCGACGTGGAAACCTTGGTAAAAAAGTGGGGCAATAGCGCTGCGGTCCGCATTCCCGCAGTGACACTCAAGACTGCGCGACTTTCGCTCAACGACCCGGTGTCGCTGCGCGTCGAAGGCGGCAGGATCGTCATCGAGGCAGCGGCGCAGCCGAAAGTGGCCATCGAAGACCTGGTGGCGGGAATTGACGCCTCGAACCTGCATGACGCGGCTGACTATGGCCCGCCGGTTGGCAAGGAGGCCTGGTAAGTGGCCGTGGCCTACGTGCCTGAAGCGGGTGACATTGTCTGGCTGCAGTTTTCGCCTCAGGCCGGGCATGAGCAATCCGGGCATCGTCCTGCGCTGGTGCTGTCCCCGTCCAGCTACAACGGAAAAACTGGCCTGATGGTGTGCTGTCCCTTGACCACCAAAATCAAGGGGTACCCGTTCGAAGTCCCCGCAGGCACAAAACCGCCGAGTGTGGTCCTTTCAGACCAGCTGAAAAGCGTCGACTGGCGTGCACGTGGTGCGGTACGCAAGGGCAAGATCCCAAACGCCGACTTGGCGCGGGTCCGCGCAAACGCGAGGGCACTTATCGGCGCCTGAAGGGAGCCGGTGCGCGGCGCCTTTTCATGTTTGTGACCGCGCCGTAAAGCATTTGTACCAAGGCCGTGCAACCGGCCGTCGCCGAAATGGCGATGCCGTGAAGACCACTTGTGAGCCAGGCTGTTGCGCAGATCGGCAAAGCGCCGAAAAGCCAGCCCGATCTCACGACATTTGCATGAATCAGGGGTTTGCGTAGTTTTCAACATGACCCCTTGTTGTGCAAAAGCCACAAACACCCCCCAAATTCGTGCGGAACGCCCCGCAACGCTTGGCTTGCCGCGGAGGCTTTGGGAGAATCCGGTCAAGCCCCCCGCTTCCAATACGGGGGGTGGATTTTTGGTGGTAACGAGTTAGCGACAGCGCTCAACCGATATATCCGTTAATTCGAAACCGCTCCCTTTTATTCACAGAGGAGATTTACATGCAAAAGAAACTTCTGGCCGCAGCCGTCCTGTCCGCCTTCGCGGGCGCGGCCTCGGCGCAGTCTTCCAGCGTGACCATCTATGGCACGCTGCAAGGTGACTTCCAGTTCCGCAGCGCGACCGGTGCCGACACGTCGACCACGGTGACCGCGAACTCCGCGCGTACCGCCGCAAGCTTCACCGCAACCCCCGCCAACCAGTCCACCCGTTCCTTCAGCAACCCCGCCGGTTCGAATTTCGGCCTGCGTGGCTCTGAAGACCTGGGCAACGGCGTGTCAGCGTGGTTCCAGCTTGAGCTGGCCACCACCCTCGGCAACCCGTCGGGCACCCCGGACGGCGCCAACCATGGCAACGCCGCCACCTTCCGCAACTCCGCTGTCGGCCTGCGCTCGAACAGCTGGGGTACCGTTGCCATCGGCGCGTGGGACACCCCGTACAACGTGATGGCGGTCGCCACCGGCAATGTCAACGGCCGTATCGCCAACGCCACCACCGGCCAGCAAGCCAATCTGCTCGGCGCAACCATGTTCGGTAATGGTGCGTGGTCGGCCCAGAACGAAACTGCAGCTTGCACGACAAGCGTCGGCGTGTCGCAAGCCACCTGCTTGAACGCTGGCACGAACTTCGACCGCCGCCAAAAGCAGCTGCTGCAGTGGTGGTCGCCCAACTGGAACGGCTTCGAAGCGCGGGTGGCATATGCCGCCACCGGTCTAGCTGATGCAGTCTCGGCCAGCAACCGCGCGGCCGGCTCCCTCAAGCCCTCGATTTGGGATTTGGCGTTGACCTACACCAACGGCCCGTTGGCTGCCGGTTACGCGTATAGCAGGCAGAACGATCTGCTGGCGCACTCCGCAGCGAGCTTTACGGCGTTCGGTGCCGCCGTTGTCGGCACGAGCACGGCACCGGCTGCTGCTAACATTGCGGGCGGCAACGGTACCGCCGCATGGCAAATCACTGGTAACCAAGTCAACGGCTCGACCGGCACGGGCCATCGCCTGGGCGGCCAGTACACGTTCGCGCTCGGCGGCGGCAAGAGCCTCGGCCTCGGCGGCTTGTGGGAGTCCACCAAGTGGACGCTGAACTACGCTGCTGCTGCTGCTGGTGACCTCACCGAGCTGAAGAAGAACGCGTGGCGCCTGCAGGCGAACTATGCCACCGGCAACCACTTCTTCGCGTTTGACTACACCCGCGCCAACGCTCTGACCG
>CANGUJ010000189.1 GCA_947456845.1 Burkholderiales bacterium
CCCGGACGACCATCCCCAGGTGCGGCGCCTGCGCGCGATCGCACAGAAGATGCTGCCGTTCACCGCCAAGTGGAACCCGCGCGCCGAGAAGTGGAAATGGGAGGTCAACCTGATCGGCAGCAAGCAGATCAACGCCTTCTGCATGCCCGGCGGCAAGATCGCCTTCTACACCGGCATTCTCGACACGCTCAAGCTGACCGACGACGAGGTGGCCATGATCATGGGGCATGAAATCGCCCATGCCCTGCGCGAGCACGCGCGCGAACGCATGGGCAAACAGGCCGCCACCAACGTCGGCGCCAACGTGCTCTCCAGCGTGCTTGGCCTGGGCAACGCCGGCAACGCGGTGCTCGGCGCCTCGGCCAACCTGCTTACGCTCAAGTTCTCGCGCGACAACGAAACCGATGCCGATACCGTGGGTCTCGAACTGGCCGCGCGGGCGGGATATGATCCGCGCGCGGGCGTGACCTTGTGGCGCAAGATGCAGGAGGCCAACAAAGGGGCGCCGCCGCAGTGGCTGTCGACCCATCCGGCCTCGGATACACGTATCAAGGAAATCGAGCGGCATCTGCCGGACGTCATGCCGCTTTATTCGCGCGCCGCGGGCAAGGCGCCCTGACAAGGGCCTGAAACCCCGGTTCAAGTCTTGTGACAACGCGGTCGTTCCTGACCGCTTCGCCCCTGCCGGAGGGCGGCGGGTGCGTTACAGGCTTTCCCTTGTCACCACGGCGGGCGAAGCTCTACGCCCGGTCCGTTGCCCGACTTACAGTGAGACGGGTTGACCGCCAAAAGAGGGGCAGACCCGCAGCACGGCCTTGCCTCGTTGCGCGCCGACGACGGGCTTCGGGATCGTGTGTGACCCTTGCGGAAGATCAGGAAGTGTAGTCGCTCGATGCGGACCGGAGCGCCGTCAAGCCATCGACCGCGTCTGCGACGCGTGCGCCATTGCAGCCCGAGAGCAGGTCCGCCAGCTCCTGGGCGGCCCGCCGACCCTGGTCCGGCGCAAGGTCGAGCAACTGGTTTTCATACAGGAAGCAGACTTTCCGCAGGATCGCCTGGCACCGCGGCGCCCACTCCGCCGTTGTAGTGAACGCGCGGAGGAAACCGGAGCAATCGCCAAAATCCCCGCGGAACGGGGCTTCGCCAGGCTCCGAGAGCAAGCTGCGTGCAAGAAGTCCGAAGGGCTTGCCGCGCAATGCAACTTCGAATTGCAATGTGCTCAAGGTGAACAAGAAGAAGTCGGCTTGATCCATCAGTTCGTCGAGGTCGCCGTCGTCGGCAAGCACGTTGGACAAGCCGTGGATGTCAAGACAACGTCCGTGGATTGCGTTGAATGGGTGTTCCCGCACCACCAACCAAGCGCCCATGCGCTCGAGTTCGGTGGCGAGTTCGAGAAGCTCGGCCTGGAGAAGTTCCTTGTTCATGCCGTGGTTGGCTTGAACGCTCGCGTTCGCAATCGAATTCACATGCGGCTCGCCATGGGTCAGCCATGCAAACACCCGGGCATCCGAGGCGAGTCCGAGGCGCTGCCGGAGCGGCACCTGCTGCGCCGGCGCGTCTTGGGGATAGCGTCTCGCCGAGGCGCCGGAATGAAACCGGTCCCGCACGGCTTGCGGCAGCGGCTCGGGAATTTCATAGCGGCCGTAGGCCCGACGCAGGCCGAGGCTTCTGGAGACTTCGCTCAATGCATTGTTTTCGCATGTATCGACCGTCAGCGTGTCGCGCAGCCAGCCACGTTCAGCGCACCACCAGGGAATGTCCCTTGACAGGCAGGCTTGCCGGGTGAGCCGGCTCAGAGGGTGGGTGCTTTGCCATGAAATGACCGCGGCAGGCTGCGTGCTGTCCAGAAGCCCGGCGACAAACCCGTGGACGCGGCACCAGACGGCCGCAGCTTCGACATGGCCTATCCTGTACCAGTTAGATATCGTCTGTACGAGGCGCGGGTCGGCGAGTTCGACCTGGCCCGGCACTCCGCCGATGTCAGGCAAATGAAACGGAAGGCGCAGATGAGGCAATTGCGGCTCGGTGACAGATGCGGTGGTCGCTAGCAGGAGTTCCTGACCCTGCGCCTGCAAGCGCAGGCGCAGTTCGATCCAGAATTTTTCGATGTTGGGTTCGACATCACCCGGAACGCAATGAAAGGCGATGACGAGTCCCTGGCCGCGGGGCAAGAGAGGTTCCTCAATCGTCGGTGATGGGGCAGACTGATCCAACGTGGTCAGGGTCGAGTCCGGTTGCATGTTGCACATCATGGCTTTCCTGCGACTCGGCGGGGCGGCGGATAAGACCGGCGATGCCTGGTCAGTTCGCCGGTTTGCCGGTCGCGTCAATTCGTGTTCCGGCAAGTTGCCATGCGCAATGTCGGGAATTGGCAAGGCATCGCTGCGTTCTTCCGGTTCTTGCGCCATGGGCGTCTGCCTATACTTTTCCAAAGCTTTCCGCCAGCCGTCGATCGACCGTGGCGATTCCAATTTCCCGACCCCATCTCCATGCATTCCTCCATCACCGCGCCAGAACTGCCGGATCTGATCGACACGCTTCCCGCGAGGATCAAGGCCTTGTCGCTGGATTGCTTCGACACCTTGTTCTGGCGCAAGGTCGCGCGGCCGGTGGACGTGTTCTTCGCCCTCCAGGACACGCCGCTGTGGAAGGAGGCGGGCGTCACGGCGACCCTTCGAGTCAAGGCGGAGGAAAACGCCAGAATGCTGCACCGGGTTGCGTTCGGCACGCGCGAGGTTTCGATAGAGGCCATCTACCGGGAACTGCTGGGCACAGACGATCCCGTCGTCATCGAGCGCTGGGTCGCGACGGAGATCGCCGCCGAGACCGAACACGGCTTCCTCTACGAACCGATCCTGGGCTTGATTCGCAGGGCGCGCGCGCGCGGCCTGCGGGTCTTCATCGTGAGCGACATCTACTACTCGTCCCGACAACTAGGCGCGCTGCTCGAAAGCGTGATGGGAGCGGATGTTCGCCTGATCGACCGGATTCACTGCTCAAGCGAGTATGCGCGGCTGAAGTCTGACGGACTTTGGGAACCCGTCCTGCGCAAGGAGCGACTGCGGCCAAGCCAGGTGTTTCATCTCGGCGACAACCCGGAAGCCGACTACAAGGGCCCGATTCGACACGGGATCGAAGCGCGTCATCTGCGCAATCTTCCCGAGGCGATTGCCCCGTTATGCGAAGCGCGCGAACAGGCTGCGACCCAGTTGATGCCTGAAGTCCGCAGTTCATTCGGTCTGCCCAGCGCGTACCACGCGCAGTGGGCGGCTCACGGTCATGGTATCGACGGTGTTGCGCGCAGGATCGGATACTTCGTGCTGGGGCCGATCTTCCACGCGTTTTCCGTCTTCGTGCGCGACCGGCTTGATCGCCTTGCCGAGCGCGGCCGCCCGGTCAAGTACGCGTTCCTTCTGCGCGACGGCTATCTTCCAGCGCGAGCGTTCGCGGCATTCTGCGGCCAGGAGCAATGCCCCCAGATCCAAATTTCCCGCTTCACCGCACAAGCGGCCTCGCTGCGCACCCGCGAAGACGTGCTCCGGCTCCTTTCGAAGAGACTGAATGCGTCGAACATGGAGATCATCGCCGCACAACTGATGCTGCCGCCGGAGGCGGCCAAGGACATCGTCGGGCGGGCGCGGCGTGAAGGCCGGCCCGCCGAGGCTTTCTGCCGGCTGGTGATGCGCCAGGACAACCTCGAGAAAGTGCTTCTCGGCGCCCGGAGAATACGTGCCAGCCTGATCGAGCATGTCCGGACCCGCACGGACTTGCGGCGGGGCGACACGCTGGCCCTCATCGACCTCGGCTACAGCGGCACGGTGCAAACCAGTTTGTCCGCGGTCTTCCGCGATGAAGTCGATGTCGACCTGCAGGGCATCTACCTGATCGCCAGTCGCACGAGCGCGCGCCAGACCGACCGGTGCGGTCTGGTCGGCCCGGACTGGGCGGATGAGCGCCTGATCGTGGCATTGACTGCCTATATCGGCAGTTTCGAAATGATGTGCACCAAGGCCGAACCCTCGGTCATGGATTACACGCCTGAGGGCGAGCCTGTATCCGGCGCTGTCGGCATTAAGGGCCAGCAAACGGAGTCTGTGCGGCAGATGCAGGAGGCCTGCCTGAATTTTGTTGCCGACGTCCTGGCCACGCCGGCGCAATGCCGTCCGCGCATGACACTTCCCGAGCTTGCCCGGCAGGTCGTCGCCGACCTGGGTAGGCTGATTTACCTTCCCGACCGTGACGAGATTGTGTGCCAGGCGGGATTCAAATTCGACTTCAATCTCGGAACGGATTTGATGCTGTCGATCGCCGATCTGGAAGGCGGGATGCGCCAATTCAGGCGCGAGGGCTTCGCAATGATGGAGCAATCGGGACGCAGCAAGCTCGACGACATGCGCATCAGTTACCCGATGGAAGCGCGATACATGGACATATCGCTGGCGACCACCCTGATGGCCGCACAGCGATACGCGTTCGCCGTCAAGCCAAGCCAGGCGAGCTATCGGCAGGAAACCATTCCGGTCCTGGTTGCCGACGGGACCAGCCACTCCCAGGTCGAGGCGCATGCGCAGGCAAGCCATGACGGCTTTTTCGTGATGAGCCTTCCCTTAAGCCCGAACTTCAGCACCGCGGTGTTGTGGGGGCACCGCTACGAATGGTTGCAGATCGACAGCATCGAGAAGGTGCTTCTTGCAGATGCCCGGGACCGCCGCATGCTGACCATCGGCGAGGACGTGATTCTTGACGGCGTCGACCAGGCCGCCCAAGACCTGCTGCGCTGCTCCAGCCAGGGCATGCTGTTCATTCCGCCCTGCCCCGCGGCGGATGACCGGCGCTACCGGATCCAGGTGGTTTTTCGCCCGATCGCGCTGCGCGCGCTCGATACGGCGCCGGTTGCGGCACCGTCAGAACCTTGCATGGACCAAGCCTGACCCTGCGCGCGGTAGTCGGCGATCATTGGCGTCAGGGCGGTCGTGGGACGCCGGCGGGGTTATAGTAGGCAGCCGTCGATGCTGCGCGGCTTGTGTTCCGTGCCGCCGCAGGAGGTCGCCTGCATGAAGATCGTCTTGCCTTTCAACAGGGTCAACAGGGTCAACAGGGCCAACAGGGCCGCGACCGGCGCGCTAGTGGCTTGGCTCGCGCTTTGGCATTGCGGTCCGGCATTGCCGCAAGCCGGTTTCCCGTCCAAACCCATCACCCTGTCGGTCGGTTTCGCGCCCGGCGGTGGCACCGACATTACCGCGCGCATCCTGGCGAGGAAACTCGCTGAACAACTCGGGCAGCCGGTCAATGTCGACAACAAGCCCGGCGCGGGCGGCAATCTCGCGGCGGAATTGGCGGCGCGCGGCGCGACCGATGGTCATTTCATCCATCTCTCGGCGATCGGTCCGCTCTCGGTGGCGCCGCACTTGAGCAAGAAGCTGGGTTTCGACCCGCGCCGCGATTTCGCTCCCCTGTCGATGGCGGTGGCGTTTCCCAACGTGCTGGTGGTGTCCGCCGCACAACCCTTCCGGACGCTCGACGACTACGTGAAGTTCTCCCGCAGCAAGCCCGGCGCGATGGCCTACGGAACCTCGGGCATCGGCAGCACCGGGCACCTGAGCGGCGCCTTGTTCGAGTCCGTGGCCAAGGTGGATCTGACGCACGTGCCCTACAAGGGCGGCGGCCCGGCCATGAGCGACCTGCTGGGCAACCAGGTGCCCTCGGTGTTCGCGTCAGCGCCTTCGGCGGTCCAGCAGATCAAGGCCGGCAAGATCCGCGCACTCGCCATCACCGGCGTCAGGCGTTCCGAGATGCTGCCGGAGGTGCCGACCATCGGCGAGACCTTTGCCGGCTACGATGTAGCCAACTGGTACGCGTTCGTGGCGCCGCAGAAGATGCCGCGCGAACTGGTGGAACGCTGGAACCGCGAGATCGTCAGAGCCCTGGGCGACCCGCAGGTGCGCGAGCAGATCCGCGAGCACGGCATGGACGCGATTCCTTCCACGCCCCGCGAGTTGGCGGAGAAGATCGAGCGCGAGTACGCATTGTGGGAGCGTGTGGTCAGGCAGGCGGGGATCACGGCGGATTGAGCGGGCAAAGGTAAACCCCTGCCCTCGCCCGGGGTGATCAGCGGAAAATCGCCGGCGGAGCCGCACAGTCTTCCGCACAAGCTTCCGCACAAACGACCACGACGCGGTATCGACGCGCAGGTGCGTCGATACCTGTTTTCAGTGCGCCATCTTCACCACGATCTTGCCGACCTGGGTGTCGGATTCCATCGCCGCGCGCGCGGCGGGCAATTGTTCGAAGTCGAACACGTGGTCGATGACCGGCCTGATCGCTCCGCTCGCGTAATGCGGCACGACATCGCGCACGAAGCCCGCCACCGTTTCGGCGCGCTCGGGCAACGGGCGCAGCTTGTTGGACACGCCGAATACCCGCAGCCGCTTGGCATGGATGGCTTCCAGGTCCGCCAGCGCCGAGAGCGTATTGTCGACATAGCCCACGATGCCCAGTCGGCCGCGATAGGCCAGGGATGCCAGCGCATCGGGGAAGGCGGTGCCGCCCACGTTGTTGATGGCCAGCTTCACGCCCTTGCCGCCGGTGATGCGCAGCGCTTCCTCGGCAAAGCCGGCGCCGCGCACCGCGATGCCGTGGTCCAAGCCCATCTCCGCGAGGCGCGCGAGCTTTTGCGCGGAGCCGGAGGTGCCGATCACATGCGCGCCCAACTGCTTGGCGATCTGCATCGCCGCCACGCCCACGCCGGAGGAAATCCCGGTGATGAGCACCCAGTCGCCCGCGCGGACCTCGCCTTCGGGCGTGACCATGTCGTAGGCCACCCACTGCGCCAGCGAGGCGCCGGCGGCTTCTTCCCACGAAAGCGCGGTGGGTTTTGCCACCGTCTCGCCCTCGGCGATGGTGGAGTATTCGGCGAAGCCCGCGGTGGTGCGGCCCATGACGGCGTCGCCGACCCTGAATCGGGTGACGCCTTCACCCACGGCGATGATTTCACCCGCGCCCTCCAGCCCGGCTGCCTTGGCTTTGCCCGGGGCGATCAGGCCGTGGCCGCGGATGAATTCGCCACGGTTCAAGCCCGCGGCCCTGACCTTGATCAACACCTCGCCGGCCGCCGGCGCGGGAATGTCGATCTCACGCATTGAAAGGCTGCCGCCTCCGCCTTCGATCCACCATGATTTCATGTTGCCCTCTCTTGTTGTACGGGACTTTCCGGGCCCGCCTGCGGCGGCTCGGGGCGCGTATCTTCGCTCAAATCCGGGTCAAGCGCGCGGGCACGAGCAGCGCCGCCGGGGCGGGGGTTTACAATGCGGGGCGCTTGCGCAGTGGAACCGCGCGA
>CANGUJ010000190.1 GCA_947456845.1 Burkholderiales bacterium
CCATGCCCCGGGTGCCGAGGTGTCCCTCGGCCAGGCGCCGGGCTGCCTGCTGGCCGTCGGCCTGGGTGAGGCCCCGTTGCTCCGGCAGGCGACCTTCAGCATCTGGACCAGCGCCGCCGCCATGGATGCGTATGCGCGCCGCGGCGCCCATCAGGCCGCGATCCGCGCGGCTGGGGCCGGCAGCTATTTCGCCGAGTCGATGTTCGTGCGCTTCGTGCCCTACGACGCGCATGGCACCTGGCACGGCCGTGCCGTCAGCCTGGCCGCAACGTGAGCAGCGCGCGCGTGGTCGTCGTCGGCGCCGGCGTGGGCGGCCTGGTCGCCGCCCTGCTTCTGGCGCGGCGCGGCCTGGCCGTGACGCTGGTGGAAAAGGCGCCATCACCCGGCGGCAAGATGCGCCGGGTGATGGCCGCCGGTGCCGGTATCGATGCCGGGCCGACGGTGTTCACGATGCGCTGGATCTTCGACGCCATCTTCGCCGAGGCCGGCGAGCGTCTCGAGTCGCACCTGCGGCTTGCGCCCCTGTCGGTACTGGCGCGCCACGCCTGGGAGGGTGACGCGCGGCTCGACCTGCATGCCGACGCGCGCGCGTCGGCGGAGGCCATCGGACAGTTTGCCGGCGCAGAAGAGGCGCGGCGCTTCACCGGGTTCTGCGCGCAGGCCAGGCGCGTCTACAACGCGCTGGAGGGGCCTTACATCCGCTCGTCCCGCCCGACCCTGCTGGGCATGATGGGCGGCCTCGGGCCGCGCGGCCTTGCCACCCTGGCCGGGCTGGGCCCGTTCGCGAGCCTGTGGGGCTCCCTGGCGCGCCACTTTCGCGATGCGCGGCTGCAGCAGTTGTTCGGCCGCTATGCCACCTATTGCGGTTCGTCGCCGTTCGCCGCGCCGGCCACGCTGATGCTGGTGGCGCAGGTCGAGATGGACGGCGTGTGGTGCGTCGACGGCGGCATGGCGGCGGTGGCGGCGGCGCTTGCCGCGCTCGCGCAGCGCAACGGCGTCGTGATCCGCTACGCGGCGCCCTGCGCGGAAATCCTGGTGCGCGGTGGTCGCGCCTGCGGCGTGCGCCTTGCCGGCGGCGAGCAGATCGACGCCGACGCGGTGGTGTTCAATGGCGATGTGGCGGCGCTCGCCGAGGGACTTGCAGGCGCGCCCGCCAGCGCGGCGGTGCCGCCGACGCCGCGCGCCGGGCGCTCACTGTCGGCGCTGACATGGGCCATCCATGCGCGCACCGCCGGGTTCCCGCTGCTGCGGCACAACGTGTTTTTCACCTCGGATTACGCGTCCGAATTTCGTGACATTTTCACGCACGGCCGCCTGCCGCGCGCCGGCACGGTCTATGTCTGCGCACAGGATCGTGCCGACCAGGGCGACCATGACGGCTCCGCCGAGCGGCTCCTGTGCCTGGTCAATGCGCCCGCCAACGGCGACGCCGAAGCCGACGATCGCGAGGAAATACTTCGATGCGAACAAGCCAGCTTTTCCCTGCTGCAGAGGGCGGGACTGTCGATAGATCGCCACCCGCAGAACACGGTGCTGACCGGACCGCGGCAGTTCGGGAAACTGTTTCCGGCCACCGGGGGGGCGCTGTACGGCCAGGCTTCGCACGGCTGGATGGCATCGTTCCGTCGGTCCGGGGCGACGAGCCGGCTGCCGGGGTTGTACCTGGCGGGGGGCAGCGTGCATCCGGGTCCGGGCGTGCCGATGGCGGCCATGTCCGGCCGGCTGGCGGCCGCGACGCTGATGGGGCACCTCGATTCGACCAGCCGGTCCAGGACGGTGGTTATCTCTGGTGGTATATCGACGCGCTCAGCGACGACGGCAGGCACGGGCTGACCATCATCGCCTTCGTCGGCAGCGTCTTCTCGCCGTACTACGCCTGGGCCCTGGGCCGCGGCCGGGCCCGGGCCGAAGATTTTTGCGCGCTCAACGTGGCGCTGTACGGCACACGGCGCCGATGGACCATGACCGAGCGCGGGCGCGCGAGCATCAGCCGCGACGCGGGCAGCTTTTGCATCGGCCCCAGCGCGATCCGGTGGACCGGCAGCCATCTGGAGATCGGCATCGACGAGATCAACGTGCCGTGGCCCGCGCGCGTGCGCGGCACGGTGCGGGTGTACCCCGAGGGCTTGTCGCGCTTCTGCGCCCCGCTGGACGACCTGGGCAGGCATCGCTGGGGCCCGATCGCGCCCTGTGCGCGGGTCGAGGCGTCGTTCGACAAGCCCGGGGTGTCCTGGCAGGGCACGGCCTACCTGGACTCCAACGAGGGCGACGAGCCGATCGACATCCCGTTCGCGGACTGGGACTGGGCACGTGCGCGCTTTGCTGACGGCAGCACGGGGGTGATCTACGATGTGCGGCAAAAGCACGGCGCGGACCGCCTGCTGGCCCTGCAGTTCAAGCCGACCGGCGAAGCAACGGCGTTCGAGGCGCCGGCCCGGCAGGGCCTGCCATCGAGCCTTTGGCGGGTCAGGCGCACCATGCGCAGCGACGCGGGCAGCGCGCCGCGCATCGTGCACACCCTCGAGGATGCCCCGTTCTACGTGCGCTCGGTGGTCGAGTCTGGAATGCGCGGTGAACGCGTGACGGCGTTCCACGAGACGCTGAACGTGCCGCGTCTTGCCTCGCCCCTGGTGAAAATGATGCTGCCGTTCCGGATGCCGCGCCGGGCTTGAGGCCCATGCGGGGCCGCGAGGGCCGTCCGCACGGCCCGCCCTCCACGACCCGGGCCTCACGGCCCGGGTAGGCGTCCATAGACCGCGTTGTTGCGATCGCGCTCTTCCAAGCGCATGAACAGGGCGATCACCCAGCTGATCCGGTCGTCGAGGCTGCGCCGCGGCGGAGGTCCGGCGCGTTCGCCCTGTGCGCGGCGGTCATGCGCGGTCACCGCGTCGATCATGAACTGCACTTCGGGCAGTGCGGCGAGGTCGCGCTGGCGGCGCGGCAGGTTGGCCAGGGCCAGCGCGCGGACCAGCAGGGCGATCTTGCGGCGTCCGCCCACGACAGCGCGCCGGCTCACCGAGTCCAGCCTGGCGCGTTCGAGTTCTCGCCCGATCTCGGCGTAGACCAGGCGCGCGCCCATGATGGCGGGCCGGCAATCATGGCGCAGCGCGCCTATGCCCTGCTCGGCGCGCTTGTAGAGCAGGTCCGCGGCCTCGAGCAGGCGGGCCACCACGCCGGCAAGCGCGTCGCAAAATACCGGCGCGCGCAGCCAGGCGTCGGGGTCGATGCCCGCCTCGCGCATCCACGACAGGGGCAGGTAGAGGCGGCCGGCGCGCGCGTCCTCGCCGACGTCGCGGGCGATGTTGGTCAATTGCATGGCCACGCCAAGGTCGCAGGCCCGCGCGAGCGCCTCCTGCGAGCGCGCACCCATGATGAGCGCCATCATCGCCCCTACGGTGCCGGCCACGCGCGCCGCGTAGTCGTAGAGCGCGGAAAGGGTTTCGTAGCGCCGCCCCGCGGTGTCCCATTCGAAACCCTCGACCAGTGCCAGCGGCAGGGCGCTCGGTATGCCGTGGCGGCGCACGACGGCAGCGAACGCGCGGTCGGCCGCGATGTCCGCCGGCGTGCCGGCGTAGATGCGCCCGAGGCGGTGCTTGAGGGCGTCGACCGCGCCGGCGGTATTGGCGGCCAGATCGATGGCGTCATCGGCCAGCCGGCAGAAGGCGTACAGCGCAATCGACGGCGCGCGCACGCGCGCAGGCAGTATCCGCGAGGCGGCGAAGAAGGATTTCGAGCCGCCGCGCATGAGCGACTCGCAGTCGGCGAGGTCGTCGCGGCGGCTGCCGCTCGCGGCTTCAGCGTGCGAAGGATTTGGCATCTGGGAGTACCGTTTCTAGGGCTTTGGCGGAGGACAGCACGCCGGGAATGCCGGCGCCGGGATGGGTGCCGGCGCCGACCATGAAGAGGCCCGCGACGTCTTCGCTGCGGTTGTGCGGCCGAAACCAGGCGCTTTGCAGCAGATGGGGCTCAAGCCCGAATGCCGCACCCTTGTAGGACAGCAGGCGGTCATGGAAGTCCTGCGGCGTGGTGACGAAAGACGTGGCGAGATGCGCCTCGAAACCCGGCAGCACGGTGGCATCGAGCCGGCGCGCGATGGCCTGGCGGTAGGTTTCCGCCCGGCTGGACCAATCGGTGCCGCTGTCCAGGTGCGGCACGGGCGAGAGCACGTAGAAGGTGTCGCAGCCCGGCGGCCCCATCGCCGGGTCGGTGGCGGTCGGCCGGTGCAGGTAGAGGCTGAAATCGTCCGCCAGGACATGCCGGTTGAAGATGTCACCGAGCAATTCGCGGTAGCGCGGCCCGAGTACCATCATGTGGTGGGGAACCTGCGGATACTGCTTGCGTGTGCCGAAGTACCAGACGAACAGGCTCATGGAATGACGGCCGCGCTCGATGCGGCGATCGGTCCAGTGGCGGCGGTGTTGCGGCGCGACCAGGTGCCGGTAGGTCCAGGAGGTGTCCGCGTTGGAAACCACGATGTCGGCGGCGATGTGCTCGCCGTCGGCCAGGCGCACGCCGGTGGCGCGCCCGTTCTCCACCGTGATTTGGCGGACCTCGGTATTGCAGCGAATGGTCGATCCCTGCGACCTGATCAGCCCGGCCAGGCCGCTGACCAGGGTGCCGGTGCCGCCCATGGGCCAGTGCACGCCCCATTTGCGTTCCAGCGAGGTGATGAGGCTGTAGACGCAGGTGACCGACAGCGGATTGCCGCCGATCAACAGGGGGTGAAAGCTCATCACGATGCGCAACTTGGGGTTCTTCAGGTAGGAGGACACCATGGCGTGGATCGTGCGCCAGGCGCGCATCTTCATCATCGCCGGCAGCGCGCGCATGAGGTCGCCGATGGAGTCGAAGGCGACCGCGCCCAGGCCCTCGAAGCCGAGCCGGTAGCAGCGTTCGGCCTCGTCCAGAAAGCGCTCGTATCCCGGCAGGTCTTCAGGCGCGAAGCGCGCCACCTCGGCGCGCATGGCGCGGGCGTCGCTGTTGTAGTCGAACCAGCTGCCATCGTCGAAGCGGATGCGATAGAAGGGGTCGAGCGCACGCATGTCGATGTCGTCGGCCATGCGGCGCCCGCACAGGGACCAGAGCTCCTCCAGCAGCTGCGGCGCGGTTACGATGGTCGGGCCCGCGTCGAAGGTGAAGCCGTCGCGCCGGTGCACGTAGGCGCGCCCGCCGGGGGCATCGAGTTTTTCGAGCACGGTGACGCGGTAGCCGCGCGCGGCCAGGCGGATCGCTGCGGCGAGGCCGCCGAATCCGCTGCCGATCACCACCGCATGCGCCCGGCCGTTGTGCAGCAGGGCGGCGGGTACGTCCGGAACGGAGCGTGTCATCAGGCATGTCCTTTCGGGTGGGCACTCGTGGTTTGCCATGCGCCCTGTCCGCGCGCCCAGCGCAGTACCAGGGCGGCGACGCGGCGCGGCGCCTCCTCGTGCGCCAGATGGCCAAGCCCCGCCAGACGCACGGACCGCGCGCGCGGGATGCGGCCGGCCAGGGCGCGCGCCTGTTCAGGCGGCACGGTGCGGTCGTTGTCCGCCGCGGCCAGCAGCATCGGCGCGGACATGCGCGGCAATGCCGGTCCGAGCGCGGCCAGGTTCCAGCCCGCCATCATGGCAAGCGCCGCTTGCACATGCGCCGGGTTGCGCGCCAGGCGGGCGTAGAACGCGGCGCCGTCGCCGTCGAGCACCGAACCGGTTTCCGCGAGCAGTCGTTCGACCAGCGGCGATGCGGCGGCCTGCCGGGCGAACAATCCGGGCACTTGCGGAATGCGCGCCAGGACCCTGGCCACCGGCGGAAAAACGACGCCAGGCAGGCCCGGTAGCGGTAGCAAGGCGCCGTTGATGCTGACGAGGCTGCAGTCGGCGAGACGGCCGTCCAGGTTCATGCGCGCCAGGATGGCGGCGCCGGCGGAATGCCCCACGGCGAGGGCCGGCCGCATCTTGAGGGCCTCCAGCAGGTCCGCCACGGCGGCCGCGAACGCGGCGAGCGAGTAGCGTCCCGCCGCGCTCGCCTGGGTGAAGGCATGTCCGGGCAGGTCCGGCGCGACCACGGTGAAGTGGCGCGCCAGGAGCGGTGCGAGTCCGCGCCACGAATGGGTGGAGGAGCCGGTGCCATGGAGCAGAAGCAGGCAGGGGCCGCGTCCCATGATCTGCACATGCCATACCAGCGACGCGGCGCCGACAAAGCGGCTGCTGGCGCGATTCGGCCAGTCGCGACCGTCGCGATCCCACACCAGCCGCGGCGGGACCGCGGTCATGCGCAGCGGTGAAAAGCGCGCGCTGCCCACACCGGTATTTTCCATGTCGCGGGTCATGCCGGGTCAGCCGCGCCAGCGGCGCCGGAGATCGGCAAGATGCGCCGCGAGCGAGGCCAGCATGCATGCGCCCACCATGGTCCATTCGGCACCCGAGGCCGCCAGCCGCAGGGCCAGGATGACGCATGCGCCGGAGAGCAGGTTGGGCAGCAGGTCGGCCGCGCGGATGCCGCGACCGGTCCACGCCGTGTAGGCCAGGAGGACGGCGCATTCGAGCACGGTGATGACCAGGATGATGTCGACCAGGCGCGTGGTGTCGAGGAAATGGCTGGTCATCGCGGGCTCCGGCTTGCGTGCGCGTGCCGCGGTTGCGTGGAGGGCCCCGGCCGCCTGCCCGGCCGGATCACGTCTTGGCCATGCCCATCAGGTGCGCGAGATCCTTGAAGAAGATCCGCACATGGGCCATCGGGCGCTTGCGCACCAGTTTCTTGTTCATGTACGCGTCGAAGGTGAGGGTCTGCACATCCTTGTCGCGGCAGATGTTGACGAAGCTTTCGCGGCGCTTGTCGGTGGAGTACCAGAACCGTTGCATGATGCCGAGGATCCAGAACACCCGGCCGTGCTCGCGCATGAAGCGCTTGCGCGCCAGGGCCAGCGCGCGCGGATTGCCTTCGGTGAGCGCGGTGCCTACGGCTTCCGCAGCGAGGCGCCCGCACGCCATCGCATAGTAGATGCCTTCGCCGGAGGCGGGCGCCACCACGCCGGCGGCGTCGCCTGCCAGCACCACATCGCGACCGTTGTCCCATTTGCTCGCCGGTTTCATCGGGATCGGCGCACCTTCGCGGCGCACCGTTTGCGCGGCGTCCAGGCCGGCCCACTTGCGCACTTCGGCGACGGCGGCGCGCTGCGAGAAGCCCTTGTGGGCGCTGCCGGTGCCGATGCTCGCGGTCTCGCCGTGCGGGAAGATCCAGGCATAGAAATCCGGCGAATGGCGCCCGTTGTAGATCACGTCGCAGCGGCCTGGCAGGTAGTCGGCACCGCCGCCCTGCGGCGGTCGGACGATCTCG
>CANGUJ010000191.1 GCA_947456845.1 Burkholderiales bacterium
GAATGCGGGGGTGACTTCGTCAGGCTCGCCGAACCAGAAGGGCAGGACGCCGTCGCGCCCCATGCCGGCATTGGCGACCTCGCGGATTTTCGACTGCGAGAGCGCGCGCACCGCATCGCGCGCCACGGGTGGGAGGTTCATGCATGCATGATACGCATCCTCGCGAGTGCCCTCGCGGCGCCTTTGGTGCACAATACGACAACTCGAGCGCCCAAACCCCATGACCGCGAACACCGAGATCGAAATCAAGCTTGCCTGCGGCGCCCAGCATGCGAAAGCACTTCTGAAACACCCGGTGATGGCACACAGCGAGGGCGACGCCGGCCACTCGCGCGAGAAACTGCTCAACCTGTACTTCGACACCGACGACTACCAGTTGCGTCGGCGCAAGATCGCGCTGCGCCTGCGGCGCTACGGGCGCCGCTGGCTGCAGACCCTCAAGGCCTCCGGCGATCGCAAGAACGGCGTGGCCATGCGTCAGGAGTGGGAAACGCCGGTGGCGGGGCCGGCCCTGGAGCTCGACAAGCTGCGCGACACGCCCCTCAAGGAGGCGCTGGCCGCCATCGGCAAGCGCGAACGCCTGCAGCCGATCTTCCGCGTCGAGTTCGTGCGCGAGGCTTGGCTGCTCAAGCCGTTTCCGCGCTACGCGCCGGACTTCATCGCCGAGGTGGCCTTCGACCACGGCAAGATCATCTCCAACGCGAAGACCGAGCGCATCAGCGAAATCGAGCTCGAGCTCAAGGCGGGCCATGTACGCGAACTTGAGTACCTGGCCCACGTGCTCATGCGCGACCTCAAGATCAAGGAGGAGCCGCGCAGCAAGGCACGGCGCGGCTACGCCATGCTGCAGGCGGCGTAGCCCGCCTAGGGCTTCAAATACACGAATCGCTCGCGCGCCTGCAGGTTGGCGATGCGCACCACGCCCGAGGGCGTGAAGGCGGGCCCGAGGATGAACTGGTCCTTCCTGAGGCCGCGGTTCTTGAGCGTGATCTCGCAAATTTCGAACTTCACCCCGCGTGCGGAAAGATCGCCCACCAGCGCGGCGAATTCCTGGTTGCTTGTGGTCCGCGCACCCTCCATGAGGAAGTCGACGCCCTCGGCATGCGCCACCGCCACGATTTGCGCCTGCGGGTCGACGTCGAGGTGGTTGCGGATATTGCGCAGCCCCTTGGTGGCCTGCGCGATGCCGCTGTCAAAGTGATAGACCACCCTGTCCTGGGCGCAGGCCGCAGCGCCTGCCAGCCCCAGCAGCGCGGCAACCAGCGCCTTTACCAGCATGTTCACGGCCTCTCTCCTCAATGCGCGGCGCCCGTACCCTGGGCCGCCGCCTGCGGATCAACGGTAGCGGCGGTCCGCCGGACGCGGAAGGAAACCCGAATTGAAGATGAAGTCGGGCGACGGCTTGGTTTTCAGGCCGAAGGCCATGTTGATGTCATCGACCTGGTTTTCCAGGCGCAGCTTCTTGACAGCGCCGAGGCCATCGGCGCGGGTGTTGGCGGTGTCCATGAACTCCATGACCAGCCTGAGCTTTTCGAGCTCGTCCGCCTCGTTCAGGAGCGGGTTGCGCTGCATGACGAACTTGACCGCCGCCGCCGGGTCGGCGATGGTGTCCTTCATCGCGCGATTGATGGCGCGTAGGACAGCCGCGATCGCCTGCGGGTTCTCGGCGATGAACTTCGCGCTGGCGAGCACCGCGTTGCCGTACAGGTCGACGCCGAAATCCGCGTACTGGAGGGTGACGATGTCCTCGGTCTTCACCCCCAGCCGGTTGTAGAACTGCAGCTGGGTCGGAAAGCCCGAGTCGCACTAATCATCACGCTCAACTGCGAATACCGGGACCTGCTCAAGGACTCGTCCAAGCCCTACTACGCCGGCGGCCCCCCCACCATCCCCGACCCGCTGCCCGGCAACGTGGCCGACTATCCCAACTTCACCTGGCGCGAATACGGCCTGCGGGTGGGCTGCTGGCGCATGTTCGACCTGTTCGACGCCGCCGGCGTACCGCTCTCGGTGACCTTCAACGCCAAGACCGCGCTGGAGCGCGGCGAGATCATCGAGCGGGTCAAAGCGCAGCACTGGGAGCTGGTGGCGCACAACTACGAGCAGGGCGAACTGCTGCCGCAATACATGTTCGACCCCGCCGGCGAGAAGGCGGTGATCCACGAGACCCTCAAAGTGTACGAAAAGGTCGTCGGTCGCAAGGCGGGCGGCTGGCTGTCATCGTCGCTGCGCTCGACCCCCAACACCCCCGAGATCCTGGCCGAGGCCGGGCTGAAGTACCTGTGCGACTACATGAACGACGACCAGCCCTACCTGATCCACACCGCCCATGGCCCGCTGGTCAACGTGCCGTACTCGGTGGAAATCAACGACTTCACCTTCTTCCACCGGCGCGCGATGTCCAGCGAGGACGCGCTGCTCATGCTCAAGAGCCAGTTCAACGAGCTCTACGCCGAGAGCGCGAAGACCGGCAAGATGATGAACATCGGCCTGCACCCGCATGTCTCGGGGCATCCGCACCGCATGCAGTTCTTCCGCGACTTCCTGTCCTATGTGAGGCAGTTCGACGACGTCTGGCATGCCAGGCGCGAGGACGTGGCTGACTGGTACCTGGCCAACCACGCCAGCCACATTCCTCCACGCTGAATCAACGCGCGGCCGGTGTCACGCGGCCGCGCTACCCCATCAGACGCGACCCGCGCGGCAGGTTGGCCGAGAGGAATTCCATCTGGTCGGTGAGAATGCGGCGGTTGCGCAGGATCATGTCTTCCCACAGGCTGGGCACATAGGGCGCGTACACCAGCGGCATGTTGATCTCGTGCGGCAACCGGTTGCCTTTCTTCTGGTTGCACGGGCGGCAGGAGGACACCACGTTCATCCAGCCGTCGCGCCCGCCGCGCGAGAGCGGCACGATGTGCTCGCGTTCGAGTTCGCTGGCGTGGAAATGGCCGCCGCAGTAGGCGCAGTGGAACTTGTCGCGGCGGAACAGCTTGTCGTTGGTCAGCAGCGCAATGACGTCGAACGGGTTGACCTTGCCGAAACCGCGCACCCCGATGATGGAATTGACCGTGATCTGCGAGCGCAGGCCGGTCATGGCGTTGTGCCCGCCGTGCAGGGTGGCGACTTCCTGGCCGAGCTCCCACGCGACCTCGCCGGCGGCGTAGTGAAGCGCCGCCTCCTCGAGCGTCAGCCATCCTTGCGGAATGCCGTTTCCAGTGAGCTTGAGAATCTGCACGACGCCCTTTCCTCCCCGCACGCTGACCGATAAGGAAAATCCGACCTGCCGACTGCCGCCATGAGCAAAGAATGCGCCGGCGCCAGCCGCCCGAACGATGCTGCACTGCAAATACGCATTTTGCCAGCAAGGCGTGCGCTTTGCCAATCCGGCTACCGGCATGCCCATGGGCCGGAGTCGGCTTGGCCGCCGGAGGCTTCACGGTAGACTTCGCCGCGCCCCCCGCCTGTTGCCGGGGGTTTCTCGCCAGAGGTCACCCATGCCCTACCAGTCGATCTTCCGACCCGGCCTGTTTGACGGCCAGACCGTTCTTGTCACCGGCGGCGGCTCGGGCATCGGGCGCTGCACCGCGCATGAACTCGTGGCGCTCGGCGCCCGCGTCGCCCTGGTCGGCCGCAAGATCGAAAAGCTCGAAGCCGTGGCGCGCGAAATCGCCGAAGTCGGCGGCCGTGCCACCTGCCACGCATGCGACATTCGCGAGGAGGACACCGTCAGGCAGACCGTCGCCGACGTGCTGGGCGCGCACGGCCGCATCGACGGCCTGGTCAACAACGCGGGCGGGCAGTTCCCCGCGCCCCTCAAAGACATTTCGGCCAAGGGCTGGGACGCCGTGGTGCGCAACAACCTCACCGGCTGCTTCCTGATGAGCCGCGAGGTCTACAACCAGACCATGGCGGCCAACGGCGGGGCGATCGTCAACATGCTGGCCGACATCTGGATGGGTATGCCCGGCATGGGGCACTCGGGTGCGTCGCGCGGCGGAATTCTCAATTTCACCGAGACCGCGGCCATCGAGTGGGCGCCGGTGCGCGTCAACGCGGTGGCGCCGGGACTGATCGCCTCCTCGGGCTTAGACACCTACGCCGAGCCGTTCAAGGCCTCGATCCGCGAGCGCCACAAGCAGATTCCGGCGGGCCGCTACGGCACCGAAAGCGAGGTGGCCGCGGCCATCGTGTTCCTGCTCTCGCCGGCGGCCGGCTTCATTTCCGGCGCCGCGCTGCGCATCGACGGCGCCGTGCCGCATGCCAAGCGCATCTGGTCGGCCACCGGCAATGGCGGTCGCACCAGACCCTTCAACGGTTTTCATCTGGCCGCGTTTCCAGAGGTGTTGAAGCATCTCGAAGACCAGCAGTCCTGACCAGAAAGACAAGCAACGGAGACCACATGCAATTTACCCAGGAACACGAAGAGATCAGGCGCACCCTGACACGCTTCATCGAGGCGGAGATCAACCCGCATGTAGACAAATGGGAGGCCGAGGAGATCTTCCCCGCCCACGAGGTGTTCAAGAAACTCGGCGACCTGGGGATGCTGGGCTTGACCAAGCCGGTCGAGTACGGCGGGGCCGGGCTGGACTACTCCTATGCGGTGGCCATGACCGAGACGCTCGGACTGATCGACTGCGGCGGCGTGCCCATGGCCATCGGCGTGCAGACCGACATGGCCACGCCCGCCCTGGCGCGCTTCGGCTCGCACGAGCTCAAGGAGGATTTCCTCAAGCCCGCCATCGCCGGCGACCAGGTGGCCTGCATCGGCGTCTCCGAGCCCGGCGCGGGCTCGGATGTCGCCTCGATCAGGACCACCGCCAGGAAGGATGGCGACGATTACGTCATCAACGGCGGCAAGATGTGGATCACCAACTCGCTGCAGGCGGACTGGATGTGCCTGCTGGCCAACACCTCTGAAGGCGCCCCCCACCGCAACAAGACCCTGATCGTGCTGCCGATGAAGACGAAGGGCATCACGATTGCGAAAAAAATCCGCAAGATCGGCATGATGTCCTCCGACACCGGACTCATCCACTTCGACGACGTGCGCGTGCCGCAGCGCTACCGCATCGGCGAGGAAGGCATGGGCTTCACTTACCAGATGATGCAGTTCCAGGAAGAGCGCCTGTGGGCGGCGGCCCGCACGGTCGGCGGCATGAGCCGCATCCTCCAGGAAACCATCGACTACATCCGCGAGCGCAAGATGTTCTCGCAGACCGTGCTCGACTTCCAGTACGTGCAGTTCAAGCTGGCCGAGATCAAGACCGACATCGAGGCGCTGCGCGCGCTCACCTACCGCGCCACCGAACTGTACGTGAGGGGCGAGGACGTGACCGAGCTCGCCTCGATGGCCAAGCTTATGAGCGGGCGGCTTTCGCGCACCGCGCCCGACGGCCTGCTGCAGTTCTGGGGCGGCATGGGCTACACCTGGGACAACCATGTCTCGCGCGCCTTCCGCGACGGCCGGCTGGGCTCCATCGGCGGCGGCGCCGACGAGGTGATGCTCTCCATCATCTGCAAGCTCATGGGCATCGCCGGCGCGCGCAAATGAGCGCGCCGGCGTCGCCTTACTTCGGCGCCGAGCACGCGGCCTTCCGCGCGACGGTGCAACGCTTCGTGCGCGAGGAAAGCGCGCCGCATGCCGCGGCCTGGGACGAGGCTGCGAGCTTCCCGCGCGAGCTATACCGCAAGGCCGCGCAGGCCGGCCTGCTGGGGCTTGGCTTTGCGCAAGAGCACGGCGGTTGCGAGGCCGACGCGTTCATGCATGTGATCCTTTCCGAGGAACTGGCGATGAGCGGCTCCGGCGGCGTGTGCGCCAGCCTGATGTCGCACACCATCGGTGCGCCGCCGATCGCGAAGTTCGCAGGCGCCGAGCTGCAGGCGCGCGTGCTGCCCGCGATCCTCGCCGGCGAGAAAATCAGCGCCCTGGCCATCACGGAGCCTTCGGGCGGGTCGGATGTGGCGTCGCTCAAGACCACCGCGAGGCTCGAGGGCAGCGAGTACGTCGTGAACGGCTCGAAGATGTTCATCACCTCAGGCATGCGCGCCGACTACTACACCGTGGCGGTACGCACCGGGGGGCCGGGAGCCGCCGGGATATCGCTGCTCCTGATCGAGCGCGACCGGCCCGGCTTCACCCGCACCGCGCTGGCGAAGATGGGCTGGTGGGCGTCCGACACGGCGGCGCTGTACTTCGAAGACGTTCGGGTGCCCGCCGCCAACCTGGTCGGCGAGGAGGGACGCGGCTTCAAGGCCATCATGGCCAACTTCAATATGGAACGCCTGGGCATGGCGGCGCAGGCGGTGGGTTTCGCGCAGGCAGCCTTCGATGACGCGCTGGCCTGGGCGCGCGAACGCCACACCTTCGGCCAGCCGCTGGTTGAACGCCAGGTCATACGCCACAGGCTGGTGGACATGCGGATGCGCATCGAGGCTGCGCGCGCCTACCTGCACGACTGCGCCTGGGAAGTGCAACAGGGCTTGCAACCGGCCGCGCGCCTGGCGATGCTCAAGAACTGCGCCACCCAGGCCATGCAGTTCTGCGCCGATAGCGCCGTGCAGATCCTGGGCGGTGCCGGCTTCATGCGCGGCTCGCGCGCCGAGCGCATCTACCGCGAGGTCAAGGTCATGATGATCGGCGGCGGTTCCGAGGAAATCATGAAGGACCTCGCCGCGCGCCAGCTGGGGTTTTGACGGGAGGCGGCCCGGCTGCGCGCGGCCGCGCCGAGCGGCCGCGGATTGATGCGCCTCAAATCAGAGCGCTGCACGCTCCGCTAGAATCGCCCCACGTCCAACCCACCCAGCGGAGCCGCACATGAAGATTCTCGTCGCCGTCGACGGCAGCACTTACACCAAGCATGCGGTCGCCTACCTGCTCGAGCATTTCAGCATGTTCGGCCAGGACTCGGCGGTCACGTTGATCAATGTGCACGCGCCGATCCCGCCGCATGCGGCGGCCCACCTCGGCAAGGACGTCGTGCAGGACTACTACCGGGACGAGTCCGAGAAATCCATCAAGGGCGCGCGGACGGCCCTCAAGAAGGCGGGCATCACCGCGGCGGTGACCACCAGGGTGGGCGACCCCGGCGACGAGATCTCCTCGTTAGCCGAGAAGGGCAAGTTCGATCTGGTGATCATGGGTTCGCACGGCCGCGGGCTGTTCAAGAACCTCGTGCTCGGCTCCGTGGCCACCAAGGTGCTGGCCGGCTGCAAGGTTCCGGTCCTGCTGGTACGCTGAACCGGCTGCCGCCGGCCGGCCCGGCTAGCGCGCCACCGCCGCACCTGCCGGGCCCGCAGCGCC
>CANGUJ010000192.1 GCA_947456845.1 Burkholderiales bacterium
GCCCGCGGTAGGTACACAGCAGTCGGATGCCGGTGCGGTCGACGTGGAAACCGGGGCACATGGCCCCATCAACCACCTCATAGCGCAAGCCGATGGCCTCGCAGCCCAGTAGATCGGCATACAGTTCTGCCAACCGCACGACATCCGGCGCGATTGCTGGCTGACCTTTCAGCGCTTCCGAAAGTTCGTCGCCAAGCGAATCATCCGCGCGGAACACTTTCCGAAACCCCGTGCCGAAATTGCGCTCCGCGGACGATCTGGCGGAATGGGAGGCCGCGAACTTGCCCAAATCCCTGCGCCAGACCGCTACTTGCACTTCGGGATCGAAGATGCAGGTCACTTCGCCGGGGGAATCGACCATTCGAATGGTGAGGGAACGGGATCGATCGGCCCTCGCAATAACCGGTGAGTCTTCCACGACCCGCATTCCGTCAACCTCTTGATGTCACTGCAACAGCGTTGCATTATCATCCAAACGGGTCGTTTAACGCAATCACATTGCATTAAGGATGATCCACGCTTCGTTGAGAATGCACTTCGCATTTGCCCCTCATTGATTGTTCCGACAACCCGATTGCAGGCGCACAACGCTTGCTCTAGACTAAAACGCATGTCCAAACCTATAGCACCAGCCTCTCCGACAGAGAGCCTGCGCGCGACCGGCGCCCGGGTGACTGGCGCGCGGGTCGCGATACTGAGCCTGCTAACCCAAGCCAATCGTGCGCTGTCCCATCGCGATGTGGAGCAAGCGCTCGCCAACGAGCATGTCGACCGCGTAACGGTCTATCGCGTGCTGGACTGGCTTACCAGCGAGGGCCTGGCGCACAAGATCGCTGATGATGAACGGGTTTTCCGGTTCAGTGCCGTGGGTAAGCATGATGACCCACACGCGCATTTCAAATGCCGGACATGCGGCGATGTTTTCTGCGTCCCTACCGGTTCGACCCCGAAGCTGAACCTGCCGGCCGGTTTCAAGAGCGAAGAGGTCGAACTCAACATCAAGGGTACGTGCGCGCGTTGCGCGGGCTAATGCCGCACAGGCAGCGGCCTGATACGGACAAGTGCTGTAGCGCAAAAGGTCGGTAACTGCAGTGGCGAAGCACCGCCAGGCATCCGCGCTAGAACCCAGGGCTCGCACCTTCAATCCCCACTTTTGCGGCAGTGCGTCGCACCGCCCCGGCCGGTTCACTGCCTATCGAGCAGGGATAACCAGGACCTCATTTGCAATCAACTTGCATTTGATTGCATTCTAATGCAACATTATTGCATTAATAACCTTCGCGTCTCGGTTGGCGCACACACCGGCACATGCGGCTTCCCACAACGCCCACGCCCCAACAGCCGTCACAGGACGGCCTGTCCGGAGGCAACGCTGGTATCGACCGCTTGTATGCCACGCTGGCTGAGCCCCGGAGGTCCGAACCCAGCGTCGCAGAGTTGCGCGCAACGGGAGCGAGAGTCACCCGCCCGCGTTTGGCAATTCTCCGACTGCTTGTCGCATCTGAGCGCGCCTTGTCCCACCGTGATGTACGAACGGCATTGGCCGGGGAACGCATCGGTCGGATAACGATATACAGGACTTTGGAGTGGCTCACCAATTTGGGATTGGCATGCAAGTACATCGATAACGAACGCACTTCTCGATTCACTTTCGGCCGCCGCTCTGACAGTCTGAGTGCCAGTTTCGCGTGCCGTGTCTGCGGGGATGTATATCCCCTTTCGATCGAGCGTCAATGGCGGATCGACTTGCCGAAAGGGCTGCGACTTGAAGAGGCCCACATGCGACTGCGCGGCACTTGCATCTCCTGCAACCCGGGCGCCGGCAATGAATCCACGCCGGGCCCATTCGTTCGTCACGCCAATTGCGGCTAGCAAAGCCACCCCGAATGACACCAGAGTCGCCGAACTTCAACCTTTTTTAGAGGGCAATCGTCCGTGAAACGCGGAATCGACCCTTCAAAAGAATCCCGACACACCATGTCCAGTTCCACGCGCCTTCCCGTCACAGTCCTGTCCGGCTTCCTTGGCGCCGGCAAGACCACGCTGCTCAACCATATCCTGGCCAACCGCGACGGGCTGCGCGTGGCGGTAATCGTCAATGACATGAGCGAGGTGAACATCGACGCCTCCCTGGTCGAACGCGGCGCCGAGAACGCTGGCGCCGCACTCTCCCGCACCGACGAGAAGCTCGTCGAGATGAGCAATGGCTGTATCTGCTGCACCTTGCGGGAAGATCTGCTCCTGGAAGTCAAACGCCTCGCCGCCGAAGGGCGCTTCGATTACCTCCTGATCGAGTCCACCGGCATCGGCGAACCTATGCCGGTGGCCGCCACGTTCGACTTCACCAGCGAAACCGGCGAGTCGCTCAATGACGTCGCGCGCATCGACACCATGGTCACGGTTGTGGACGCCCACAACCTGCTGGCCGACTTCAGCAGCCATGACCTGCTGAGCCAACGGGGGCAGGTGGCGGGCGACGAAGATAACCGCAGCCTCGCAGCCTTGCTGACAGAGCAGATCGAGTTCGCCGACGTGGTGGTCGTCAACAAGATCGATAAAGTGGACGCGGCGCGGCGCGAAGAAGTCACATCCGTCGTCAAGGCACTGAACCCGACCGCCGATATCGCTTTTGTCGATCACGGCCGCGTACCGCTCGCGACCATTCTGGGTACAGGCAAGTTCGACCTCCAACGCGCCAGCGCGATGCCGGGTTGGGTGCGCGAACTCGAAGGCAAGCACACGCCTGAAACCGAAGCCTACGGTATCACCAGTTTCGTGCTGCGCAGCCGTGAGCCGCTGCATCCCTGGCGTTTCTCCACTTTCATGGACATGCCTCTGACGGGACTTGTCCGCGCCAAGGGCTATGTCTGGCTCGCCAGCCGGCCCGACTGGGTGGTGAGCTATTCGCGTGCCGGCAATACCGCCACCCAAGAACCGGTTGGCCGTTGGTGGGCCGCAGCACCGCGCGAGCGCTGGCCCGCAAGTGGTACTCCCGAGCGCCGCGACATCGACGCGCGCTGGAAGGAGCCCTACGGCGACCGGCTAAACGAGGTCGTTTTCATCGGACGGAACATGGACCATGCCGCCATCGAAAAGGCCTGGAAAGCCATGCACCTGAACCATACCGAGACCCGAAAAGGTGGGCTTGGGATGAAGGGCTGGCGTAGCCTGCCCGACCCATTCCCGCAGTGGGAGCGCATTGGCGTGCCGGTGCAGGCATGAACACGTCCGTCATCCCCCAGAATTATGCGCATTGGCGCCACTGCATCGAATACGAGTGCGGCATTCCGTTGACACTCGCCTACGTGGACGAGCGCTTGCGCGTCTGGTGCGACCCGGGGAACGAGGAAGCCAGGCGCTTCGCGCAGCTCTATGGCGAGCAACATCGCCAACGGGTCCAGCAGTGGTTCGAACAGGCGCGCAGCGCGCTGGCATGACTCCTGAAAGGTTGCCCCCATGTCGCTTGTCCCCGTCACCATCCTCACAGGCTTCCTCGGCAGCGGCAAGACCACGCTGCTCAATCGCATCCTCAAGCAGCAGCACGGGCATCGCATCGCCGTGATCGAAAACGAGTTCGGTGAAGCTGGTATCGACAACGAACTGCTGGTGCAGGACGGCGATGAACAGATCATCGAGATGAACAATGGTTGCATATGTTGCACCGTGCGCGGCGACCTGGTGCGCATCCTGGGCGAGCTATCGGCCAAGCGCGACGCTGGTGCCTTGCACTTCGACCGCGTCATTATCGAAACCACCGGCCTGGCCGACCCGGCCCCGGTGGCCCAGACATTCTTCGTCGACGAAGACATCACCGACAAGTATCTTCTCGATGCCATCGTGACCATGGTCGATGCCAGGCACGCGCCGCAACAACTTGACGAACACCACGAGGCGCAGGAGCAGGTCGGGTTCGCCGACCGAATCCTGATCACCAAAACCGATGTGGTGGAGGCCGGTGACGTCGCGCTACTCCGTCAACGCCTGACGAAGATGAACCCGCGCGCCAAGATCGGCGAGGCGCGCAATGGCATCGCATCGATCGACGACCTGCTCGACATCCGCGGCTTCAATCTCAACGCTATCCTGGAGATCGAGCCGGACTTCCTGACCGACGTGGACCATGAGCATGACGATGACGTGACGTCGTTTGTCTTTCGCGAAAGCAGGCCGTTGGACTTGGCACGCATCGAAGACTTTCTGGGCACCATGGTGCAGACCCACGGCGCCAAACTGATGCGCTACAAGGGCGTGCTCAACATCGACGGCCTCAACAAGCGCGTCGTCGTGCAGGGGGTGCACATGCTAATGGCATCGAACACAGCGGGTGCCTGGAAAAAGAGCGAACCGCGGGAAAGCAAGATGGTGTTCATAGGCCGCGACATGCCGGACGATGAGCTGCTCGACGGATTGGCGCGGTGCGTGGCTTCCCGGGAACAGCAGCCATGAACGCAGCCCGGCCCGGGTTGGCGCCGATGCGGCACCGGCCTACAACGCGCTCCAGACATGTCGGCGCTGCCGCGACGCCAGGCAAGCCATGTGCGCAACGGACACCCGGCCTACCTGACAAGCGTCACGCAAATCGTCAGTCGGCTCATAGCGCGCCAAATTGAGGCGCATTTTCGACTCACCCCTCCATGTATCGGCGATCATGCCCAAGAATCACAAACCTTGTCCGACATTGAATAGTGAAAAACTCGCTGGCGAGATCACGCGCGTCCACCTGGACGACGTCGCAAAGGCGTTTGGTCTCGTGGCCGACGCGCTGAACCGCGCCCGAGATCAATGGATCCCCCGCCAGGCGGTGTTCGAGGCCCTGGTGCACACCTTGGCGGGTCTCGGTTGCGAAGGGCAAACATCGGAGCAGGCGGCGATCGCCCTGGAGGCAGCCGCACACCAGCTTCGCAACGACTCAAATCCCCGACTCTCTTCCTGAGGCCTCCATGTTGTCCGCGCAGAATTTCATCATTCGCCCGTTGCCGAAAATTGTTTTCGGCAATCATGCAAGCCTCGATCTTGCCTCCCACCTCAAGGCACTGGGCCGCCGCTCCGCTCTGGTCGTGACCGACCCTGGCCTGGTACGCGCAGGAGTTGTCACGCCGTTGCTTGAACGCCTGGTCGCGGCCGACATGACCGTCAAGCTCTTTGACCAGGTCGACGCGAACCCCACAGAACTCAATGTCGAAGCCGGCGCGCAAGCTCTGCACACGTTGCAGAATCCGGCGGTGATAGCCGTCGGGGGCGGGTCGGCCATGGATTGCGGCAAGGCGGTCGCACTGCTCGGACCGAATGGCGGGTCGGTTGCCGATCTTCAGGCGGCGGCCCCAAAACTGCCTGGGGCGCCGGTAATCGCCGTTGCGACCACCGCAGGAACCGGCTCGGAAACCAATTCTGCGTGCGTGATCACCGACACGAGATCGGGTCGCAAAACGTACGTAATGCATTCCAGCATCGTACCCGTGGTGTCGGTACTGGATCCGCAGCTGACGCTTGGGTTGCCCGCTTATCCGACCGCAACCTGCGGATTCGACGTGCTCACACACGCCTTGGAGGCCTTCACGTCCCTGCGCAACACCCCGTACTCCGATGGCATCGCGCTGGAAGCGATCCGTATCGTAACAGCCAACCTGCGCACGGCCGTCCGCGAACCCGGGGATCTGGAGGCCCGCTCGCAAATGCTGGTCGGCTCCTGCATGGCGGCTATCGCCTTCAATGTCTCCGGCCTCGGCGCGGCACACGGCACTGGTCATGCATTGTCCGCACGACTCAATGCCGCGCACGGGCAGACGCTCGCAACCATGCTGCCGCACGTCATGGAATTCAATATGCCTGCCGCGTTCGGGCGCTATGCCAGGGTGGCCCAGGCGCTCGGGGTCGCCGACCCCGCCGCTTCACCGGTGGTCAACGCCAAACATGCCCTGGACGCTGTGATCGCCCTCCGCCGCGACATAGGTATTGATCGTACAGTGCGCGATTTGGGCGGCACCGGCGAGTTGCTTCCCCTGCTGGTCGCCGATGCGGAAGCTGACATCGTCAACCGCACCAATCCACGACCACTGCAGAACTCGGATATAGAAGCACTCTATCGCGCCGCATGGTAGCCGTGCGCGCAGGTCGTTGGTAAGCCTTTACCCCCGCGGCCGCGCGCCACCTTAGTTCGCGCCCTGGACCCGCGGGTCATGCGCGGGCACTTCAAACCGAGGAGCGTAGTCACCGTCCGGGGCCGACCGATGTGGACTGCAGCTTCAAGGACGGCTGAAAACCTCCGCCCCGCGAACTCCGGCGAACTCGCCTGGGTCCAACAACAACTGACGACCGCGGACTCCACGGTCTCGCCGGCCCGATCATGGCGGCGCGCCGGATGTTGCGACACGCCGCCACCTGGTGTTGATCAGCCGCGCCTGCGCCGCGCCGCCACCGTCAGAAACATCAGTCCGGCAAGCATCATCATGTATGCACCCGGTTCCGGCACCGGCGCGGCGACCGCGAAATCAAAATAAAACCGGCCAGAATCCCCATACGGCGACGCAGGGTTCAGGCTTACCAGCTTGAATTCGGCGCTGTAGGTTCCAGGCATGGCATCAGCCGCCACCGAGTAAACCGGCTTGAATTCGAACGTATTGCCGTGGCCCAACAAGATTGTGTTGGACAGGCCGAACAAATCAACCACCGATTCGGAACCAATCTTCAGACCGGGGGTGGCATTGATCAGTTGCAGGCCCACCGTAACCCCGGTCAAGCTGCCTGACCAGCGGTTCGAGCTGCTGTGAAAAAGAATGTCTTCGTCCGTGCCCGGAGCGAAAGTCGAAAGCGACTGTATCGATGCAATGCCCAGATGACTGTACTCGGAGGCGCCGACCGACGATCGCAAGCGCGACGCATATAGCCCCGACCCCGCACTCAAAGGCAACGGCGGCTCAAGGGTGGATATCTCGGGAATACGGTTGTTGGCGTTGGTATCCCTGACGCCCGGGAACGGGGCAGGCCCAACATAGCTATAGGAGCCGATGCCATGGAAATGGTCGCCATGGTCGAGCAGCAATGTCAGCCGATTGTTGTTGATCTGCGGCAAGCCTGCATAGCCGCCACTGGCCACGGTCGACAAAGCGTCGAAGCCGACATAAAAGCCAATACCCTCGTCATGCCGCACCTGTGCGGAGGCAGCAAACGACACTGCTGCAAGAGCAGCAAATACTATCCTTTTCAATATCACGACCCTCTCCAAGATCAAACCAAATCAAATGACGGACGACCCCAGTCGCTAATGCAATTTACTTGCATTAGCGACTGGGGTCAAGC
>CANGUJ010000193.1 GCA_947456845.1 Burkholderiales bacterium
CGTTGTTTCGCGTACTTTCTTGAGCCGGGTGCCCGCAGATGAAATTCCGCTTTCCCATCGTCATCATCGATGAAGACTTCCGTTCCGAGAACACCTCCGGCCTGGGCATTCGCGCGCTCGCCGGCGCCATGGAGAAGGAGGGCATGGAAATCCTCGGTGTGACCAGCTATGGCGACCTGTCGCAATTCGCCCAACAGCAGTCGCGCGCGTCCGCCTTCATTCTTTCCATCGATGACGAGGAGTTCACCCCCGGTCCGGAACTCGACCCCGCGGTGCTCAACCTGCGCAAGTTCATCGAGGAGATCCGCTTCAAGAACGCCGAGATCCCTATCTACCTGTATGGCGAGACCAAGACCTCCAGCCACATCCCCAATGACATCCTGCGCGAGCTGCACGGCTTCATCCACATGTTCGAGGACACGCCGGAGTTCGTGGCGCGCCACATCATCCGCGAGGCGCGCAGCTACCTTGACAGCCTGGCGCCGCCGTTCTTCCGCGCCCTGATCCACTACGCGCAGGACGGCTCGTACTCGTGGCACTGCCCGGGGCACTCCGGCGGCGTGGCGTTTCTCAAGTCGCCCATCGGCCAGATGTTCCACCAGTTCTTCGGCGAGAACATGCTCCGCGCTGACGTGTGCAACGCAGTGGAGGAACTCGGCCAGCTGCTCGACCACACCGGACCGGTGGCGGCCTCGGAGCGCAACGCGGCGCGCATCTTCAACGCCGATCATTGCTTCTTCGTCACCAATGGCACCTCCACCTCGAACAAGATGGTGTGGCACTCCTGCGTGGCCTCCGACGACATCGTCGTGGTGGACCGCAACTGCCACAAGTCGATCCTGCACGCCATCACCATGACGGGCGCGATCCCGGTCTTCCTCACCCCGACACGCAACCACCTGGGCATCATCGGACCGATCCCACTCTCGGAATTCCACCCCGACACAATCCAGAAAAAGATCGACGCCAACCCTTTCGCCAAGGCGGCGCAGGTCAAGCACCCGAACCGCAAGCCGCGCATCCTCACCATCACGCAATCCACCTATGACGGCGTGATCTACAACGTCGAGATGCTCAAACAGGTGCTGGGCTCGACCATCGACGTGCTGCATTTCGACGAAGCCTGGCTGCCGCATGCCTCCTTCCACGACTTCTACAAGGATATGCACGCCATCGGGCGCGACCGGCCGCGGCCCAAGGGGCCGCTGGTGTTCGCCACCCACTCCACCCATAAGCTGCTGGCCGGCATCTCGCAGGCCTCGCAGATCCTGGTGCAGGAGTCCGAAGACCAGAAACTCGACCGCCACCTCTTCAACGAGGCCTACCTGATGCACACCTCCACCTCGCCGCAGTACGCCATCATCGCCTCGTGCGATGTGGCCGCTGCGATGATGGAGCCCCCCGGCGGCACGGCCCTGGTGGAGGAATCCATCGCCGAGGCGCTGGATTTCCGCCGCGCCATGCGCAAGGTGGACCGCGAATGGGGCAAGGACTGGTGGTTCCAGGTATGGGGTCCGCAGAACCTCATCGACGACGGCATCGGCTCGCGCGAGGACTGGCTGCTCAAGGCCAACGACAAATGGCACGGCTTCGGCGACATCGCCGCCGGTTTCAACATGCTCGACCCGATCAAGGCCACGGTCAGCACGCCCGGCCTGGACGTGTCGGGCAAGTTCGCCAAGACCGGCATTCCCGCCTCCATCGTCACCAAGTTCCTGGCCGAGCATGGCGTCATCGTCGAAAAGACCGGCCTCTACTCTTTCTTCATCATGTTCACCATCGGCATCACCAAGGGCCGCTGGAACACCCTCGTGACCGCGCTGCAGCAGTTCAAGGACGACTACGACAAGAACGTGCCGCTGTGGAAGATCCTGCCGGAGTTCTGCGCCGCCCATCCCAGGTACGAGCGCACCGGCCTGAAGGACCTGTGCCAGCAGATCCATGAAGCCTACAAGCAGAACGACATCGCGCGGCTCACCACCGAGATGTACCTGTCCGACATGCAACCGGCCATGAAACCGTCGGATGCCTATGCGTGCCTGGCGCACCGCGAGATCGAGCGCGTGGAGATCGACCACCTCGAGGGGCGCGTCACCACCATTCTGCTTACGCCCTATCCGCCGGGCATTCCCCTCCTGATCCCGGGTGAGCGCTTCAACAAGACCATCGTCGAATACCTCAAGTTCGCCCGTAGCTTCAATGCGCGATTCCCCGGCTTCGACACCGACATCCACGGCCTGGCCGAGGAGGAAGTCGATGGAAAGACGCGCTACTTCGTTGATTGCGTGAGACAAAGCTAGCGCGCGGCCGGCATTTCCCTGCTATACTTCGTCACATGCGGCTGTAGCTCAGTTGGATAGAGTACTTGGCTACGAACCAAGGGGTCGTGGGTTCGAATCCTGCCAGCCGCGCCAAATAATCAAAGGGTTAGCCGCGAAAGCCGCTAACCCTTTTTCTTTGTTGCGTTCCGGTTGCGACTAGACTGGTTAAAGTCGGTCAAGGGTGCAACCAACTTTAGTGCGAGTTTCGATCCGAAACTGATGAGGCACAAGCATCAGCACTTCGACCTATCGTGCCACGTCAAGTCTTCCCGTGAAGTTGACCCCGTCCCGTGGACGGTTTGGCACTTGAATTTCAAACCGCATCAAATGTTGGAACGGAAAGTCATACCTCTGCCCGTCGTTCCTGTTGTGAAAGGTTCTGCGCTATGGTTGCCGACCCCCTGACCGAACTTTGGCGGTGGCTGTTTGCGACATCGCTGCTCGCACCGGTCTTCTGGATCTATCGCTGTTCCAAGCAGTTGGAGGCTTTTCGCGCGGTCTTGCTCGGCGCTGCCTTCTTCGGTGTGCTCTGGTGGGACTTCTTGCCGCTGCTGAAAATGGTCATGTCCGGACCACAGCCTACCCGGTTTTCCAAGGCGCTCGCATGGGGTTGGCAACAGGGTGGGGGCTGGTACAAGTGGCCTGGCTCGATACTGCTGATCGCGGCCACTGCGGGCGCTTATGCGGGCTGGTGGCGATCGACGGTGGCGAACCCGCCCCCGCACATGGGCTCTTCGCTCGCACTTCGCCTGGCCCTTGCAGTGGTACCGACCGCCGCTGGCGCCTGGTTTGGCTACGCGGCTTTCACCACTGGGCGCGGCGATGGCCCCGTCTCGCCAGCCATGTTCTTCTTCGGGATAGCCCTGATCCTTGCCATCCCCTCCGTCGTTCTGTTGGCCAGCGCTTTTGAGGCCTTGGTCCAATGGATGCTGCTGGGCGCCGGTGATTCGCCAGCAGGCCGGCCGGCGCATTCTGCCAGGGCGGCCAGTACGCCATCTGATTCAACCGATATCCGACAACGGACCAGCATGACATTTACGGAGTCCATCCAGACCTGCTTTCGGAAATATGCGGACTTCACGGGTCGGGCAAGTAGATCGGAATACTGGTGGTTCGCATTGTTTATCGTACTTGTGAACATGGCTGCCGGACTATTGGTCGATACCGCCAGTGCATTGGTCGCTTTGGCGATGGTCTTGCCATATACAGCCGCTTCGGCGCGCAGGCTTCATGATACTGGCCGAAGTGGGTGGTGGCAGTTGGCCGGGTTCATACCGCTTATCGGGTGGGCGGCAATGATCTACTGGTGCGTTCAGGATTCCGAAGGTCCGAATGCATACGGTTGAACCACTCGGCGAGTCGCGGGTCCGATGCTTCGGGCAATGTGACGCGTTACCGCAGGTCTCGAACGCGCACCCCCTTACGACCCGATGATCGCAGGCGGCAGGGTTGCCAGGCCCCAAGGGATCGTAGGTTCGAATCCTGCCAGCCGCGTCACAAGAAGCAACGGGTTGGATGCGCAAGCATCCGACCCCCTTGCGTTCGAGGGATCAGCCCGGGAGCTATCGATGCGCAGGTCCTCAGCCTGTTCGCCGAGTGGCGGGGCTCACTCGGACTCGCCTATCTGTTTGTGTCGCACCGGATCGCCGAGATGTACTGCGGCCGCATCGTCGAGACCGGCAAGGCGGCAACGATCCTCCGTTCCGCGAGCCACCCGTGCACGCGGGCGCTTCTCGCCACTGCCCCGATTCTGGTCGAGGATGATGCGCAGCCATATCTTTCCCTGGCAGACGGGCAATCGGCGGAGGCGATATCAGCAGCGCCGGCGCAAGGTGTGACCGGCGCCCTCGCTATGCCGTCGAACTGCCGCTTACACCCGAGTTGCCTGCCCGCGATCGACCGCCGCTGAGCCGCTGCGACCGGACTGCGGTATAAAGGTATGGGTGCCCCCGGCAGCCTGCGCGGCCGGGGGCGTCGCGCGTTGGGTGTCCGTGCAGGGCTAGGTCGCGGTTTGCGCGAAGAAAGGTTGAGTGATGACTGGAACAAACTCGAGACAGGGCGGGCCGGTCGGCCTGATAGGCGTCGGCACCATGGGCCAGGCGATGACGAAGAATCTCGTCGCAGCAGGATTCGAGGTTGTGGGCCACGATGTGTCGGCGGATGCAATGGCCGCGCTGTCGGCACTGGGCGGCACGCGCGCGGCATCGGTGGCCGAGGTGGCCACGCGCTGCGAGCGTGTGATCACCTCGCTGCCGTCAGCCGCCGCACTCCAGGCTGTGGTCGGGGAGTTGACCGCGCGGCCGGGGATCACGCAGATCGTCGCAGAGACCAGCACCCTTGCGCTGCAGGACAAGTTCGACGCACAGGCGGCGCTGCGCGCCGCCGGCATCGAGATGCTCGATGCGCCACTGTCGGGCACCGGCAACCAGGCGCAGGTGCGTGACGTCGTGGTCTACGCAAGCGGTAACCCTGCCGCGTATGCCCGCTTCCTGCCGGTTTTCGAGGGCTTCTCGCGCGCACCGCACCTGCTCGGGCCGTTCGGCAACGGCACCCGTATGAAATTCGTCGCGAACCTCATGGTCGCGATCCACACGGCGGCCGCCGGCGAGGCCTTCGCGCTGGCACGGAAGATCGGACTCGACCCCGACCAGACGCTCGCGATGCTCAGCGACGGGGCCGCGTACTCGCGCTCGCTCGCCGCGCGCGGCGAGATGCTGGCCGCCGACGCTTACACCCCGGTCCGGACGATGTCCCTGTCGCTGTGGCGCAAGGACCTGAAGTCGATCGGAGAGTTCGCCACCGAGGCCGGCTGCCCAGTCCCGGTGTTCTCCGCGGTGGTGCCGCTGTTCCTCGCGGCGGTCGCCTCGGGCTTCGGCCACGAGGACACCGCGGCGGTGGCGCGCGTGTCGCAGGCGCTGGCCGGGCACAGCCGCGCGCCGGGGGTTGAAGGCTGACCAGAACGCCTGGTCCTGGATCACGAAGAGCGTGTGCCGTTCGGCCCGGCGGCGCTGACCGCAGTTGGGGCAGCAGGCGGCCCGGTTCCAGTGCCCTTAGTGTGAAGCCAGTTCGGCGAGCGCGGCGAAGCGATTCATCGTGGCCGGTTTCCTGAGAACCGGGCCTACGCCGGAATCCTCGGCCTGCCGCACGACCTCGTCGGTCAGCGATTGGGCGACCAGGGCGTAGTGCAGGTCGGGATGTCTGGTCCGGATGGTCATGATGCCGTCGAGTTCATCCTGTCCGGACTTTTCCAGCGCCGCGATCAGGAAGTCCCACCCCTCCGGCCGGTCCGACAGTATCTCGAGCGCGGACATCGGATCAGGCAAGGTCGTGACCTGCAACCCGAAATTCTCCAGCGCCCACTTGGTCAATTGCGCGCAATCCTCGTCATGATCGATGTAGAGGATGCGCCTGGATGGATGTTGCGCAGTTGCCGAAACCATGAAGAACCCTCCTCGGATTAGCCCTGCCCGGCCAGAACCGCCACGGCACACCAGCAGGATTTGAAGACCGCTTGCACCGCTTTCAAAAATATCAAATCGGGCGGTAGAAAAGTTGATATTTGTCAAATCGCGGCGCTGTCAGGAACCAGGCCGGGCAGAAAAAGCATTGCGGCCGAATCGTTCAGGGCTGCCGCGCCTGCCCCGTCGCGCAGGATATGCAGCCCCGCCTCAGGTCACACGGACGTTCTTGAACTGCCATGGATCATCCGTATCGACATCCTCGGGAAAGGGCCAGCCGCGTCCGCGCAAGGGTGACCAGTCGCCGTAGATGCCGACCATCTTGCCGAGAAACGGCTGCGCGATCTCCAGCATCGCTTCATAGTCGATGTCATCGGGCTCGGTCACCCCGCCGCGCGGATGGCGCAGCGCCCACACCATGCCGGCCAGAACGCCGGCCACCACCTGCAGGCTGGTCGCGTTGTTGTAGGGGGCGATATGGCGCGCCTCGTGGACCGACAGGCGCGAACCGTACCAGTAGACGCCCCTGGAATGGCCCATCAGCAGCACGCCCAGTTCGTCGATGCCGTCGACCACTTCTTCACGGATGATGCGCCGGCTCGACTGCATGCGCCAGTTTCTGCCGGCCAGTTCGTGCAGGGAAAGCACCGCGTCGTCACAGGGGTGGTAAACGTAATGCACGGTGGGCCGGTAGACCGGCACGCCGCCTTTCCTGAGGGTCAGGTTGTCGGCGATCGAGATCGATTCGCCATGGGTGATCAGAAAACCCTGGTACGCGCCTTCGATCGGCGTCCAGCTGCGCACCCGGGTCGCGGCACCGGGGCGGTTCAGGTAGACGGCTGCGTCGCAACCGAAGCCATGCCGCGCGGCATCCGCAGGCCAGTGACGCTCATGCGTGCCCCAACCCAGCTCCGCCGGCTGCAGCGCTTCACCGACGAAGCCGTCCACCGACCAGGTATTGATGAACTCGTCGCGCTCCTTGCGCCGGTCCGGTATCTGCGTATCGCGTTCGGCGACATGGATTGCCTTGATGCCCAGGCGGCAGGCCAGGGCCGCCCAGTCCTCCTTGCGCGCCGGCATGTCCACCGCCAGGCCGGTATCCGAAGCCACATCGAGCAGCGCCTGCTTGACGAACGCCGAGGCCAGGCCGGGATTCGCCCCCTGGGTCACGATGGCGGTCGGGCCGTCCGGATGCGCGCGCCGAAACGCCAGAACCTGCTCGCGCAGGGCGTAGTTGGAGCGCTGCGACAGCGATAGCGCGCCATTGGTGTATCCGCCGGCCCACGGCTCGATGCAGGTATCGAGATACAAGGCCTTGCGGCGCCAGCACAATTCGATGAGCGACAGGCTGGCGACGTCCACCGACAGGTTGAGGAGAAAGTCGCCTTCGCCCAGCAGCGGCTCGAGCACGGCGGCATGGTTGTCCTCGGTGAGTGGGTAATGAAGGTACCTGAGGCCCGACTCCCGCGCGACGGCCATGCCATGCATGTCCGCGGCGA
>CANGUJ010000194.1 GCA_947456845.1 Burkholderiales bacterium
CTGGATACGCCCGCGCGCCGCCAGGCCATCACCTTCGCCTGAGGGCCGGCGCATGCCGACCTTCGATCCCGCCGATTCCGGAAAGCAACCGATGAGCCTCTGGCACAAGACACCCAGCCTCGAGCAGATCAACCGCTCGCATGAAGACACCGCGGTCTCGCAGATGGGCATCGAGTTCATCGAGGTCGGCGCGGACTACCTGGTCGCGCGCATGCCGGTCGATGCGCGCACCCGTCAACCCGCCGGCCTGCTGCACGGCGGCGCCACCATGCTGCTGGCGGAGACCCTGGCTTCGTGCGCCGCCTGGCAGACCATCGACCGCACCAGGACCGACGCGGTGGGCCTGGAGATCAACGCCAACCATCTGCGCGCCGCCCGCGAGGGCTGGGTGACCGGCCGCGTCGCGCCGGTGCATGCCGGACGTTCGACACAGGTCTGGGAAGTGCGCGTGAGCGATGAGCGGCAGCGCCTGGTGTCGATTTCGCGGGTGACGATTTCGCTGATCCCGAAGGCGCCCGCGCCCTGAGCGGCCCCCACCGGCGCGGCGCGCCGAGTCGCCCGGCCTAGCGCACGTTGACCTGCGCCCTGGCGAAGCCCGCGGTCTGCTTGTAGCGCGCGGCGATTTCCTCCAGTTCATGGCGCGAAATCGCCTCGTGAACGTCGGTCCTGAAACCGCCGGGGGCGCGCTCCTCGGCCAGCTGCATCACCTGGTCCGGGCCGTTGCCGCGGTTGGCGAGCACGATCCGCGCCGTCGCCTCGCGCCGTTCGCCTTCGTAGCGCGCCAAGGCGGCGGGAACATCCGCCTCCTCGGTGAGCGCGTGCGCCATGCTCTCGGTATCCAGGATCGCCTGCGATGCACCGTTGGAGCCGATCGGGTACATCGGATGGGCCGCGTCGCCCAGCAGGGTCACGCGGCCGAACGACCAGCGCGGCAGCGGGTCGCGGTCGCACATCGGGTACTCGTAGGCGGGACCGCCGTGCTCGATCAAGGCCGGCACGTCCAGCCAGTCCCATTTCCAGGTCATGAACGGACCGGCGAAGACTGACTTGTCCACCTGCCTGGACCAGTCCTGCTTGGGCGGGGTATCACCCGGCACCGCCAGTTCCATGATCCAGTTGGTGAGGTTGCGGCCGGTCTGCTCGAACACCTTCCGCGAGATCGGGTAGATCACCGCCTTCTGGGTGGCGTGGCCGGCCTGCATCATCGAGCGTCCGGTCAGGAACGGCGGCCACACGCAGGCGCCGCGCCACAGCACGCGGCCGGAGTAGCGCGGCGGTCCTTCATCCGGGTACAGCGCGGCGCGCACGGTCGAGTGGATGCCGTCGGCGGCGATCAGCAGGTCGGCCTCCACCTCGGCCACGCCCTGTCCGGTGCGCCGGTTCTCGAACACGGCGCGCGCCTTGGGTCCGCCGGCGTCGAAGCTTTTCACCGCATGCCCGGTGAGAATGCGCTCGGCGCCGAGCCGCTCGCGCGCCTTGTCCAGCAGCATGCGGTGCAGTTCGCCGCGATGGATCGAGATCTGCGGGTAGTCGTACCCGCCCGCGAGGCCGCGCGGCTCGCGCCAGATCGCCTGGCCGTGCTTGTTGAAGTACGCCAGCTCGGCCGTCTCGATGCCGAGCGACCTGAGATCGTCGAGCAGGCCCAGGCCGCTCAGGATCCTGACGCTGTGCGGCAGCAGGTTGATGCCCACGCCCAGGGGCTCAAGCCGTTCGACGGCCTCGAATACCGTGCAGTCGATGCCGTGCTTGCGGCACTGCAGGGCCATCACCAGGCCGCCGATGCCGCCGCCTGCGATGGCGACGCGGGTCTTGTGGGTCTGCATCGCCGGCGGCCCTACTTGAGCGCCTTGAAGCGGATGCGTTTGGGCTTGGCGCCCTCCTCGCCCAGGCGCCTGCGCTTGTCGGCCTCGTACTCCTGGTAGTTGCCGTCGAAGAAGGTCCACTGCGAATCGCCCTCGGCGGCGAGGATGTGGGTGGCGATGCGGTCGAGGAACCAGCGGTCGTGCGAGATCACCATCACGCTGCCCGGAAACTCGAGAAGCGCGTCCTCCAGGGCGCGCAGGGTTTCGACGTCGAGGTCGTTGGAGGGCTCGTCGAGCAGCAGCACGTTGCCGCCCTTGAGCAGGGTCTTGGCCAGGTGCAGCCGCCCGCGTTCGCCGCCGGAGAGATTGCCGACGATCTTCTGCTGGTCGGCGCCCTTGAAGTTAAAGCGCCCCAGATAGGCCCGCGAGCTCATCTCGAACTTGCCCACGGTGATGATGTCGGCGCCGCCGGAAACGTCCTCGAACACGGTCTTCTTGTCGGCAAGGTCGTCGCGGGTCTGCTCCACGAACGCCATGCTGACCGTCGAGCCGATCGCGACTTCGCCGGAGTCCGGCTTTTCGCGGCCGGCGATCATCTTGAAGAGCGTGGACTTGCCGGCGCCGTTGGGGCCGATGATGCCGACGATCGCCCCGGGCGGCACGGTGAAGGACAGCTTGTCGATCAGCAGGCGATCGCCGAAGGACTTGCTCACCTCCTTGAACTCGATGACCGAATCGCCGAGGCGCTCGCCCACCGGGATGAAGATCTCCGAGGTCTCGTTGCGCTTCTGGTACTCGTAGGACGAGAGCTCCTCGAAGCGCGCGATGCGCGCCTTGCTCTTGGCCTGGCGCGCCTTGGGGTTCTGGCGCACCCACTCGAGTTCCTTCTTCAGGTTCTTCTGCCGCGCGGATTCGCTGGCTTCCTCCTGCTTCAGGCGATTCTGCTTCTGTTCCAGCCAGGAACTGTAGTTGCCCTTCCAGGGGATGCCCTGGCCGCGGTCGAGTTCGAGAATCCACTCCGCGGCATTGTCGAGGAAATAGCGGTCGTGGGTGATGGCCACCACCGTGCCCGGAAACTTGGCGAGGAACTGCTCCAGCCAGTCGACCGACTCGGCGTCCAGGTGGTTGGTGGGCTCGTCGAGCAGCAGCATGTCGGGCTTGGAGAGCAGCAGGCGGCACAGGGCCACGCGCCGCTTCTCGCCGCCGGAGAGGTGGCCGATGGTCGCCTCCCAGGGTGGCAGGCGCAGCGCATCGGCGGCGATTTCCAGTTGCAGGTCGGTGTTGCCGCCCTCGCTCTCGGTGGCGATGATGGCTTCGAGCTCGGCCTGCTCGGCGGCAAGCTTGTCGAAATCCGCATCCGGCTCGGCATAGGCCGCGTACACCTCGTCGAGGCGCTTCTTGGCCGCCAGCACGCCGCCGATGCCTTCTTCGACCGCCCGGCGCACGGTCTGCGCCGGGTCGAGTTGCGGTTCCTGCGGCAGATAGCCGATCTTGAGGTTCGGCATGGGCACGGCCTCGCCCTCGATATCCTTGTCGATGCCGGCCATGATCCTGAGCAGCGTCGACTTGCCGGAGCCGTTCAGGCCCAGCACGCCGATCTTGGCGCCCGGGAAAAACGAAAGCGAAATGTTCTTGAGGATCTGGCGCTTCGGCGGGACCACCTTGCCGACGCGGTTCATGGTGTAGACGTATTGGGCCATTGTTGCTTTCGGACTGCGCGGTTTTCTGAAGAAGGCGAGACTTTACCGCAAGCGCGCCGCCGGTACGGCGCGCCGCGCGCTCGCATATGATGGCGGATGCGCCGGTTCCGGCCCCGTGTTCCGCCCATGAAAAAACCCCTCGTACTGCTCACCAACCCGATCGATGCGGCCGGCATGGCCATGCTGGCGCCGCATGCCGACATACGCCTGGCCGCCGCCACCGACCATGCCACGCTGCGGCGCGAGGCCGCCGACGCCGACGTCATCATCGTCCGCGCCTTCCTGCCGCCCGACCTGATCGACCACGCGCCGCGCCTGCTGGCCTGCATGCGCCACGGTGCCGGCGTGGACATGATTCCGGTGGACGCCGCCACCCGCGCCGGCGTGATCGTGGGCAACGTGCCGGGCGTCAACGCGCAGACGGTCGCGGAGTACTGCGTGGCGCAGTTCCTGCAGCATGCGCGCGGCACCGCACGCGCGGACCGCCTGATGCGCGAAGGCGGCTGGGCTGCGGCCCGCGTGCTCGCCGACCGCGCCACCGAGATGCGCGGCAAGACCGCCGGCATCGTCGGGGTGGGCGACATCGGCACGCGCCTGGCGGCGATCTGCCACCACGGCTTCGGCATGCGGGTGCTCGGCTACCGGCGTCGCGCCGACCTGATGCCGGAGATCGTGCACGCCGCTTCCATCGACCGGGTGTTCGCCGAGAGCGACTACGTCGCGCTGTGCTGCCCCCTCACCCCCGAGACCCGGCGACTCGCCGATGCCCGGCGCCTCGGCCTGATGCAACCCCATGCCTTCCTGGTCAATGTGGCGCGCGGTCCGGTCGTCGAGCAGGCGGCGCTGGTGGCGGCATTGCGCGAGGGCCGCATCGGCGGCGCCGCGCTGGATGTGTTCGAAACCCAGCCGCTGGCTGCGGACGATCCCCTGCTCGCGCTCGACAACGCCCTCCTGACCCCGCACCTGGCCGGCCTGTCGGCGGAAAGCATGCGCGCCATGAGCGTGTCGGCCGCGGCGGACACGCTGCGGGTACTGGCGGGCGAGAAGCCGCTCAATTTCGTCAACCCCGAGGCCTGGCCCGCGGCGCAAGCGCGCCGTGCAGCCCAGGCGCGCCATGCGATCTAGGCGCGCCGCCAGCCTGCACCCCTTATGCGAGACGGGATACCGGCATGACTGATCAACCATTTTCGCTTGCCGGGCGCATCGCGCTGGTGACCGGGGCCTCGCGCGGCCTGGGCGCCGCGATCGCCGAACGCTATGCCCGCGCCGGGGCGCTGGTGGTGCTCAACGCGCGCGATGCCGGCGCCGTCGAAATCGTCAGGGCCCGCATTGCGGCCGCCGGCGGGCGCGCCGAGGCGGCCGTGTTCGACGTCGTGGACGAAGCGGCGCAAACCGCCGCGCTCGACGACATCGTCGCCCGCCACGGCCGGCTCGACATCGCCGTCGCGAACGCCGGCATCCAGCACCGCAAGCCGCTCACCGAGTTCACCACCGATGATTTCCGCCGCGTGGTCGATGTCAACCTGACGGCGGTGTGGACGCTCGCGCGCGAAGCGGCGCGCCGCATGCTGCCGGCCAGGCGCGGGCGCATCATCATCACCGGGTCCATCAGCGCCATGCTGGCACGGCCGACCATCCACGCCTACATCGCCAGCAAGGGGGCGGTGCACGCGCTCACCCGCGCCCTGGCGGTCGAATTGGCCCCCCACAACATCACCGTCAACGCGCTGGCGCCGGGGTTCTTCGCCACCGAGATGAACACCGCGCTGACGCAGAACGCCGACTTCAACGCCTTCGTCGCACGCAGCGTGCCGATGGCGCGCTGGGGCGAACCGGCCGAGATCGGCGGGCCAGCCCTGTTTCTGGCCTCCGACGAGGCCTCCTTCGTGACCGGGCACATCCTCACCGTGGACGGCGGGATGACCTCGGCGATGTAGACGCGCACGGGACCCCGAAAGGGGCCCGAACAGACGTACCGCCCTAGAACACCACCACCGAACGGATCGATTCCCCGGCGTGCATCAGGTCGAAGCCGCGGTTGATGTCATCGAGCGGCATGGTGTGGGTGATCAGGTCGTCGATGTTGATCTTGCCGTCCATGTACCAATCGACGATCTTCGGCACGTCGGTGCGGCCGCGCGCGCCGCCGAAGGCCGTGCCCTTCCAGACCCGGCCGGTCACGAGCTGGAACGGGCGGGTCTTGATTTCCTGCCCGGCGCCGGCCACCCCGATGATCACCGACACGCCCCAGCCGCGATGGCAGCACTCGAGCGCCTGGCGCATCACGTCCACGTTGCCGATGCATTCGAAACTGTAGTCGGCGCCGCCGCCGGTGAGTTCCACCAGGTGCGCCACCAGGTCGCCGCCGACCTCCTTGGGGTTGACGAAGTGCGTCATGCCGAACCTTTCGGCCAGCGGCTTGCGCGCCGGGTTGAGGTCGACCCCCACGATCATGTTGGCACCCGCCAGGCGCGCGCCCTGCACGACGTTGAGGCCTATGCCGCCCAGCCCGAACACCACCACGTTGGCACCCGGTTCCACCTTGGCCGTGTTGATCACCGCGCCGATGCCGGTGGTCACGCCGCAGCCGATGTAGCAGATCTTGTCGAAGGGCGCGTCCTCGCGTACCTTGGCCAGCGCGATTTCGGGCAGCACGGTGAAATTGGCGAAGGTCGAGCAGCCCATGTAGTGATGGATCTTCCTGCCACCGATGGAAAAGCGGCTCGTGCCGTCCGGCATCAGGCCGCGGCCCTGGGTGGCGCGGATGGCGGTGCACAGGTTGGTCTTGCGCGACAGGCACGCCTTGCACTGGCGGCATTCCGGTGTGTAGAGCGGGATGACGTGGTCGCCCTTCTTGAGCGAGGTGACGCCGGGCCCCACGTCGACCACCACGCCCGCGCCCTCGTGGCCGAAGACGGCCGGGAACAGCCCCTCGGGATCGGCGCCGGAGCGCGTGAATTCGTCGGTATGGCAGATGCCCGTGGCCTTGATTTCCACCAGCACTTCGCCGGCCCTGGGGCCTTCCAGTTGCACCGTCTCGACAACCAGCGGTTTGCCGGCTTCGTAGGAGACTGCTGCGCGCACATCCATGGCTTGATTCCCGGATCAGGTTGAACTGATCCGAATGATAAGCGAGAGCCCAGGGATGCGAGCGCGCTACTCCTCTACTCCTTGACCGCGCCGGTCATGCCGGACACGTAATGATCGACGAAGAACGAATACATCACCGCCACCGGCAGGGAACCCAGCAACGCGCCCGCCATCAGCGAGCCCCAATGGTAGACGTCCCCTTCCACCAACTCGGTGACCACCCCCACCGGAACGGTCTTGACCTCCGAGGAGGACACGAAGGTCAGTGCGTAGATGAACTCGTTCCAAGAAAGTGTGAAGGCGAAGATGCCGGCCGAGATCAGGCCGGGCACCGACAGCGGCAGGATGATCTTCCAGAGGATCTCGAAACGCGTGGCGCCGTCGATGAGCGCGCATTCCTCGAGCTCGTAGGGAATCGAGCGGAAGTAGCCCATGAGCAGCCAGGTGCAGAACGGGATCAGGAAGGTTGGATAGGTCAGGATCAGGGCCCAGCGGGTATCGAACAGGCCGAGCTTGAAGACGATCGCCGCGAGCGGAATGAACAGGATGGAAGGCGGCACCAGGTAGGCCAGGAAAATCGCCAGGCCGACCTGGCGCGAGCCCTTGAAGCGCAGCCGCTCGATGGCGTAGGCCGCCAGCACCGCCGCAAACAGCGAAAAGAAGGTGGCCACCCCCGACAC
>CANGUJ010000195.1 GCA_947456845.1 Burkholderiales bacterium
TCCATCAGGCCGCGCGGGCGCGCTTGGCGGCAGGCTTGCGGGCCGCCGGCCTTTTCGCGGCGGCCGGCCTGGCCGCCTTGCGTGCCGGCGCGGTCTTCGCGCCCGACAGCGCATGTACGCTGGCGGTCAGTTCCTCGACGCGTTTGGCCAGGGTTTGCACATCGCGCTGGGTCGGCACCCCGAGGCGATTGAGGGCGCGCGCGACGCGATCCTCGAACACCTGCTCGAGCTTGTCCCAGGCTTCGGTGGCCTGGGCCTGCGCCTTGGACGAGATCTCCGTCGCGGCCTTGCTGACGTTACCGGTCACTTCGTTGATCTTGCCTTCGGCCACCGAGCGGGTTTTTTTCGACAGGCCCTCGCCTTCCTTGACCAGCGCCTCGAAAAGCTTGGTGCCTTCCTGCTGCGCCTTGGCGAACGCGCCCAGGCCGGCTTGCCAGATCTCCTGGGCGGATTCGCGCACCGCCTGAAGAAGCTTGGGATCCGTCATCGATTTCTCCGCGAGTTGCTTGAGTTTCCTGGCCATTTCGTCGCTCCTTGATGGTAAGAATGCCGACCGTGCGGGTCGGGAGATGGTTCGGTTCGCGGGCCGCGCCACGCGCGAACCGCCTTGAACCGCAATCCCCGCATCATAGGCAAGCCGTCTAGAGAAGACACACTAGAAACGCTCCTTTCGTTAGAGCGCCGCCTCTAACGCGGCCGCCGGCGGTGCAATGCAGCACGAAAACTCCTCGGACCCGCCCGGCGACGTTGTATGATGCGGCGCTATTTCTTGACCATGTCCCGGCTGCGCCATGAGCGCATCTCAACCCGCATCCGAGCCCCTCGCGGCTTCACCCGAACTCCAGGAACAGGCGGCCTCCGCGCTGCGCAAGCAGGAGGCGCTTGAAAACTGGAAACACCATGTCGCCGCCTCGGCGCCCTGCGACGAAGCGGCCATGAACCGGCGCATCGCGCGTTTCGGCGAGATTCCCGCCAGCACGCGCGCTTTCGTCGACACCTGGGTACCGGGCCACGAAAGGACCCTGCTGTCGGTCATCGGGTCCGGCGTGACCGACAATCCGGATTTCAAGCCGAAAATCGCCGCGGCCGAAAACTTCCATGTGGACTTCATCATCGCGCCTGAGGGCTGCGGCGCTGCGCTGCACTGGCACTCGACCGAGGAAGTATTCATCGCCCAGGCGGGGCGCTGGGAAGTCGACTGGATCGACGGTGCGACCGGGACGGTGCACACGGCCACGCTCAACCCGCGCGACACGATCAGCGTGCCGCCGTTCGTTCATCGTGCCTTCCGCAGCCTCGACGGGGACCAGGGTCTGCTGATCTCGATCCTCGGCGGCAAGGTGCCGGAACGCGTGAAGTGGGACGCGAGCCTCGCGGCGCGCGCGCGCGCACTGGGCGCCGGTTTCGACGCCGCCGGCAACGCTGTCAAGTTCGACTGAACCGCGGGGCGGCGCGAGCACGCGCGAAACCTGCGCCGGAGGGCGCAATCAAGGAATGCAAGCATGAGCAAAACGGTGGGCGTGATCGGACTCGGCGCCATGGGCATGGGCATGGCCACGTCACTACGGCGCGGCGGCTATGACGTGCATGTGTACGACATCAGGCGCGAGGCGGCGGAGGCCTTCGCCGCCGAGGGCGGCAGGGCATGCGCCTCGCCGGCCGAGCTCGCCGCCGCCGCCGAGGTGGTGTTCTCGGTCGTGGTCAATGCGGCCCAGACCGAGGCGGTGCTGTTCGGCGAGAACGGCGCGGCCGGCGCCATGCGGCCGGGTGGCGTTTTCGCGATGTGCAGCACGGTGGCCCCGGCTTTCGCGGTGGACATGGAGGCGCGGCTGGAGGAGCTGGGCCTGATGTTCCTGGACGCCCCCATCTCGGGCGGTGCCGCGCGCGCCGCGTCGGGCGAAATGACCATGATGACCGCCGGCCGGCCGGCGGTCTACGAGAAGTGCGAGCCGATGCTGCATGCCATGGCCGCCAGGGTTTACAAGCTCGGCGCCTCGGCGGGCAACGGATCCAAGGTCAAGATCATCAACCAGCTGCTCGCAGGCGTGCACATCGCCGCCGCCGCCGAGGCCATGGCGCTGGGCATCCGCGAAGGCGTCGCCGCGCAAGACCTCTACGAGGTGATCACCCACAGCGCGGGCAATTCCTGGATGTTCGAGAACCGCATGGCGCACGTCCTCGCCGGCGACTACACGCCGCTTTCGGCCGTCGACATCTTCGTCAAGGACCTGGGCCTGGTGCTCGACACGGCGCGCGCCAGCAAGTTCCCCCTGCCGCTCTCGGCGGCGGCGCACCAGATGTTCATGATGGCCTCGACCGCCGGCTACGCGCGCGAGGATGATGCCGCGGTGATCAAGATCTTCCCGGGCATCGAACTGCCCAAGGCCGCAGGGGGCGCATGATGCTGCTGGGCTGCATTGCCGATGACTTCACCGGCGCCACCGATCTGGCCAACATGCTGGTGCGCGGCGGCATGCGCACCCTGCAGACCATAGGCGTCCCCGACGGCCCGCCGCCCGCCGACGCGGACGCCGTCGTCGTGGCGCTGAAATCGCGCACCATTCCCGCCCGCGAGGCGGTCGCGCAGTCGCTCGCCGCGCTTGCCTGGCTCAGGGACGCCGGCGCGGAGCAGATCTACTTCAAGTACTGCTCCACCTTCGACTCGACCGCACAAGGCAACATCGGTCCGGTGACCGACGCCCTGATGGATGCCATGGGCACCGACTTCACGATCGCCTGCCCGGCCTTTCCGGAGAACGGACGCACGATTTTCCGCGGCTATCTGTACGTGGGCGATGTCCTGCTTTCCGAGTCGGGCATGAAGGACCATCCGCTCACGCCCATGACCGACGCCAGCCTGGTGCGCGTGCTGCAGGCGCAGACCGCGCGCAAGGTGGGACTGGTGCGCTTCGATGCGGTGGCCGGCGGCCCCGCGGCAATTCGCGCGCGCATGGCCGCCCTGAAGGCCGAAGGGATCGCCATGGCGGTCGTGGATGCGATCTCCGACGCGGACTTGGCCGCCATCGGCGCGGCCTGCGAAGACATGCCGCTGGTCACGGCAGGTTCGGGCATCGGCCTCGGGCTCGCCCAGAACGCGCGCGCGCGCGGCCGGCTCGGACATGCCGCGACCGCGGCGAGCCTGCCGCGCATCGAAGGTCCGGGCGCGGTGGTGTCCGGCTCCTGCTCCCCGGCCACCAACGGGCAGGTCGCCGAATGGGCGCGCAGCCGCCCGGCCTTCCGCATCGACGCCCTCGGGCTGGCGGCCGGCCTGCCGGCGGTCGAGGAGGCCTTGGCCTGGGCCCGCGACCGGATTGCCCGGGAACCCGTACTCGTCTACGCCACCGCCAGGCCGGAGGAGGTGCGGGCGGTGCAGGCCCGCCTCGGCGTCGAGGCGGCCGGAAAGCTTGTGGAAGACGCCTTGTCCCGCGTGGCCGCGGGACTCGTCGCCATGGGCGTGCGCAAGCTGGTGGTCGCCGGCGGCGAAACCTCGGGCGCGGTGGTGCAGGCTCTCAAGGTGCGGTCACTGCGCATCGGCCCGCAGATCGACCCGGGTGTGCCGTGGACGCTGGCCGACGGGGCCGCGCCGATCGCGCTGGCGCTCAAGTCGGGCAATTTCGGCACACCCGACTTTTTCGCCAAGGCCCTGGCGCTGCTCGCATGAGTGCCCGCGCGCAGCCACCCGGAGCGCACGCCGCCCAGTACGCGCGCAGGTTGCCTTGCCTTGACCGCAGGATCACCCGATGACTGCCGAGACCCGGCTGCGCGAGGAGATCTGCCGCGTCGCGCGCTCGATGTTCGACCGCGGGCTCACGCACGGGTCCACCGGCAACATCAGCGCCCGGCTCGAGGACGGATGGCTGCTCACCCCCACCGGCGCGTCCCTCGGCACCCTCGACCCGGCGCGCCTGTCCAAGCTGGACTGGCAGGGCAACCTGATCGCAGGCGACAAGCCCTCCAAGGAAAGCTTCCTGCACCTGGGCATGTATGAGGAGCGCGCCCGGGCGAATGCCGCGGCGGGCGCGGTCATCCACCTGCATTCCACGCATTCGGTGGCGGTGTCGGTGCTCGCGGACGTCGACCCAGCCGATGTGCTGCCGCCCATCACCGCCTATTACGTCATGCGGGTGGGCACCCTGCCGCTGGTGCCGTATTTCGCGCCAGGCGACATGCAACTGGCCGACGCGGTACGCCGCTTCGCCGGCCGGCACCATGCCCTGCTGCTCGCCAACCATGGCCCGGTCGTGTCCGGCTCTTCCCTGGCCGCCGCGGCCGACGCGACCGAGGAGCTGGAAGAAACGGCCAGGCTTTTCCTGCTGCTGCAGGGAAGGCGCATTCGTACCCTGGATGCCGCGCAGGTCGCGGCGCTGCGGGCCAAGTCGTCGACCTGAAATCACAACATCAATCACGGAGGACTCATGAACCAGCCCGTCAATCCTGCACGGCGCCGCTTGATCGCGGCCGCGTCGCTCACCATACTGCCGGCGACCCTGCCGGCCGCCTTCGCCAGGGCGCCGCTGGCGGGCAGCCAGGTCATCAGTGTGCATCGCATGAAGCTCGGCGACTTCGAGGTCACCGCGATGCTCGACGGTTTCATCGACATTCCGCCGGCCGTGCTGCAGGCCGACCCGGATATGGTGAAGGCGCTGCTTGCCGCCGGCGGCTGGCCCGCCGGGCCGATGCGCCTTCCGGTCAACACCTTCCTGGTCAACACCGGCGAGAAGCTGGTGCTGCTCGATGCCGGCGGCGCGAAGATGCTCGGGCCCACCGCCGGCCGGCTGCCGCAGTGCCTGGCCGCGGCCGGGATCGAACCCGGGCAGATCGACGAGGTCTACATCACGCACATGCATGGCGACCATCTGCACGGCACCGTCACCCCGGAAGGCGGACGCATGTTCCCCAATGCGATCCTGCGCATCGCCAAGGCCGACATGGACTACTGGGCGAACCCGGCCGAGGAGGCCAGGGCGCCGGACAACCAGAAACCGCGCTTCATTCCCGCCAAGCGCGCGGTGGCCGCCTACGGCGAGCGCATCAGGCCCTTCGCGCTGGGCGAGCAACTGACCCCGGGCATCCGCTCGGTCGAGGCCGTCGGACACACCCCGGGCCACAGCTGCTACATGGTGCAGTCGGGCACGGCGCGCCTGTTGGCCATCGGCGACACCATGCACGTGGCGCCGGTGCAGTTTCCGCGCCCTGAAATCACTGTCGCCTTCGACTGGGACCAGTCCAAGGCGCGCGCCACCCGCCAGTCGATTTTCGACACCGTGGCAAAGGAAGGCATTCCGATCGCCGCCGTGCACCTGCCCTTCCCGGGCATCGGGCGGCTACGCAGGAATGGCGATGCCTTCGTGTTCGACCCGGCTCCCTGGCAGTTGTTCTAAGTATCGGCCACCCGGGCGGCGCCGTCCGCCCGACCCTTCTTCAACGAGACCCCCATGCCCAAGTTTGCCGCCAACCTTTCCATGATGTACCAGGAGCATGACTTCCTGGACCGCTTCGCCGCCGCCGCCGATGACGGCTTCAAGGGCGTGGAGTTCCTGTTCCCGTACGACTTTGCGCCCGCCGACATCAAGGCGCGCCTGGACGCGCGCGGGCTCACCCAGGTGCTGTTCAACTGCCCGCCGGGCGACTGGTCCAGAGGCGAACGCGGCATGGGCTCCCTGCCCGGACGCGAGGATGACTTCAAGCGCGCTTTCGAGAAGGCGATGTCCTATGTGGACGTGCTGGGCAACCAGCGCCTGCATGTGATGGCCGGGCTGATGCAACCGGGCAGGACCCGCGAGGAACATCGCGCCACCTACGTCAATAACCTGGCCTGGGCGGCGCATCAGGTGGCCGGGCGCGACCTGACGCTGGTGATCGAACCCATCAACACACGCGACATTCCGGGGTTCTTCCTCAACCGCCAGGACGAGGCGCACGCCATCTGCAAGGAGACCGGCAGCGATCGCGTCAAGGTGCAGATGGACTTTTACCATTGCCAGATCGTCGAGGGCGACCTGGCAATGAAATTTCGCCAGTACCTGCCCGGCGTGGGGCACATCCAGATCGCCGGCGTGCCCGAGCGCCACGAACCGCAGATCGGCGAGATCAACTACCCCTACCTGTTCCGCCTGATCGACGAGCTTGGCTACGACGGCTGGGTTGCCGGCGAATACCGTCCCCAGGGCCGGACCAGCGACGGACTGGCCTGGCTCAGGTACTGAAGCGGGCACCACTGCTCGCCTGACGAGGATTGGCCATGACGCAAGACTTCAACATCGTCGTTCTTCCGGGGGACGGCATCGGCATCGAGGTCATCGATGCCGCGCTGGCCGTGCTGGAAGCAGTCCAGGCGCGCCACGGGTTCAGGCTGAAGTTCGACCACCGGCCGGGCGGCGCGCACCACTACAGGGACACCGGCGACGCCTTCCCTGCCGCATCCATGCAGGCCAGCCGCCGGGCCGATGCGATCCTGTTCGGCGCCATGGGCTGGCCGGACATCCGTTATCCGGACGGCACAGAAATCGCGCCGCAACTCGACCTGCGCTTCGAACTCGACCTGTACGCCGGCGTCCGGCCGATTCGCGCCATCCCGGGCCTGCCCCTGCCGCTGGCCGCCGAGCGTGCCAAGGACATCGATTTCGTCATCGTCCGCGAATCGACCGAAGGCTGGTTCCATGCGCGCGGGCGCAGCACCATGGGCACGAGCGCGGGCGGCGACGAGGCCGTGCACGACACGGGCGAAATCACCCGCAAGGGTTGCGAGCGGCTGTTCGATTTTTCGTTCCGCCTAGCGCGGGCGCGCCGGGCCCGCAATGCCGCCAAGGGTCGGGTCACCTGCGTCGACAAGTCCAATGTCTTTCTCGGCATGGCATTCATGAACCGGATCTTCCATGAACGCGCCGCCCGCAATCCGGACATCCGGGCCGACCACTGCTACATCGACGCCTATTGCCTGAACCTGATCCGCAAGCCCTGGGACTACGACGTCTGCCCGATGGAAAACCAGTTCGGCGACATCACCTCCGACCTGGGCGCCGGCCTGATTTGCGGCATGGGATACGCCCCGTCGGCCGACGTGGGCGACCACCACGCGGTGTTCCAGCCCTCGCACGGCTCGGCGCCCGACATCGCCGGCCGCGGCATCGCCAACCCCACCGCCGCCATCCTCTCGGCGGCGATGATGCTGGACTGGCTGGCGGAGCGCCACGCGCGACCCGCCCTCGCGCAGGCGGCCCGCGCGA
>CANGUJ010000196.1 GCA_947456845.1 Burkholderiales bacterium
TGTACGGGTCCAGCTTGAGGTTGGTTACCTTGATGCCGCGCGACTCGAGGATGGCCGCCAGGGATGCGGCGGCTATGCCCTTCCCGAGAGAGGAGACCACGCCGCCGGTAACGAAAACGTATTTGGTCATGAGCTGACGTCTTCGGAAATTTGAATGTTACACCAAAGACGCGCGGGCCCTGCCGCAGGACCCGGAAAGCTCGCGCGCGCGCCGGGAGCGGAAGCCGCTACTCTCGCTACTGCGGGTAGCGCAGCTCACGCACCGACAGGTCGCGCCGCCACAACTCGCCGCCTTCGGCATCGAGCGAGCGCAGCGTCAGGGTACGGTCGGCCCAGGCGCCGCTCACGTCCAGGATGCAGAAATTGCGCTTGGCCACCAGCGTGCCCTGCTCGGCCGCGCCCATGTCCTCGCCGCGCAAGGGTCCGTGCACACCGGCGGTGAGGGGCGAGCAGGTGAAGTCGTGGAGCGGATAGGCGTTCTCGCGCGATAGCCTGGACAATACCGTATGGTGCCGGTCGCCGGAAAGGAACAGCACGCCCGGCACGCGGTTGTCGGCAAGCCAATCGAGGAACTCGCGCCGCTCGTCGGGAAAGTTGCTCCACCCCTCGACGCGCGGCGGCACTGGCTTCAGCATCTGGTTGCCCGCCACGATGATGCGAAAACTCGCCGTGGAAGCCAGCAATGCGTTCTTGAGCCAGCGCAGCTGCGCCGCCCCCAGCATGGACTTGCCGGCCAGTCCCTGCGCGGCGTCCGCATCGCGATTGAAGCGGCCGTCGAGGAGGAAGAAATCGACGTCATAGTGGCTGACCACGCGGAAGATCCCCGGCACGCCCGGCATGCCGCCGGCGCCGTTGGGCCAGTAGCGCCGGAACACCTCCAGCGAATCGGCCTTGTAGGTGTAGCTGGCGTTGGCGTCGTTCGGGCCGAAGTCATGGTCGTCCCAGATGGCATAGTGGTTGCCCGTGCGCAACAGGGCCTGCAGTTCCGGCAACGCGCGGTCGTGGCGGTAGCGCTGCGCGATGCCGGCGGGGCTGCCGACGTCCGCGTCGCGCAGGTAGATGTTGTCGCCCAGCCAGAGCATCATGTCGGGCTTGCTGCGGGCGATGCTGTCGAAGATGGCGTAGCCGCCGCCATACGGGCCGGATGGCCGGGAGGCGCGGTCGAAGGGCGGGTCGTTCACATAGGCGCAGCTGCCGAAGGCGACACGGAAGTCGCGCGGGGCATGGCCCTGGGCGGCGCTGGACGAATGCTTCTGCCACATCCATAGCGCTTCGGTACGGAACGAAAGCGGCTGGGCCACGCGCGCCTCGCGCCCATCCAGAAGCACGCGGTAACGGTAGGTGGTGCCAGGGGCGAGGTCGCCGATGGCGAACTGGGCCACGAAATCGGTCGCCGCCGCAAGGCGCACCGGCTCGGTGGCGCGGCGGCGCCTGTCGTCACCGTCCTCCCAGTATTCGAGGCGCGCCGTCGCCGTCCCGTCGGCCTGCAGCCAGATCAGCGTGGAGCGCGCATCGCGATGCCCGGCCATCGGTCCGGCGGCGAGATTGGCCGCGCCGGCGATGCCTGCCGCAGCCATCAGCATGGCGGCCGCGAGCCCTCGCCATGCGTACCTCCGGCGCATCATTTCCAGTGCACCATCGGCAGGCCCGGCACCGGGGATGCGAAGTACGGAATGCGCGTACCCATCAGGCTGCCGATGTAGACCGTCCTGAGGTCGGCGCCGCCAAAAGTGATCGACGCCATCCACGGCGCGATGGTGCCGCGGGTGGCCAGCATCAGTTCGCTGGTCATGGCATGGCCGTCCATCGCGTCCTGGAAGGCCTTGAGCATGGCCGGCTTGGAGTCATCGAGCAGCAACCGCTTGTCGCCTTCCGGCGTGAGCGCGATGACCTGGTCGATCATCACCAGCGTGCACCAGAGGTTGCCGAAACTGTCGAAGGCGATGCCGTCCGGATAACCCCCCAGGTTGGCGGGCCCGAAAATCTCGCGCGCGGACAGGCTGGCGTCCGCGCCCACGCGCATGCGCGTGATGTGCGGCCCGGTGGTCTCGACGATGTACAGCCATTCTTCCCGCGCGTCCATGCGGATTTCGTTGGTGAAGCAGAAGCCGTCGGCGACCACGCGAATGCCCTTGCCGTCCACCACGGCGATATAGCCGTCGCGCACCCGACTGGCCGCCGCTGTGGTCCAGGGATTGACGCGGGTGGAAACGGTGATCCAGATGCGGTCCTGCGAGTCGCGCAGCACGAAATTGACCTTGCCGATCGGCATGCCGTCGATGCGGTCGTAGAGCGTGCGGGTCGCGCCGTCGCGGGTCATGACCTCGAGAAGATCCGTGCCGAAATTGGAAATCAGGATGTCGCCGTTGGCGGCGAAGGCCAGACCGTTGGGCAGTGTGCCCTGGGTGAACTTGGTCTCCAGGTCGGCCGCCGAAGCGGTGCTGGCCGCGCCGAAGCGCTGGTTGGCGCGCTGGCCGATGAAGACCTGCGTGCCGTCATGGCGCAGTTTCATTACGCCGCCGCGCGCATCCGCGCTCCACAGCGTGCCATCGGGTTCGGCCAGTATGCATTCGGGGCGCTGCAGGCCTTCGCCGATGTAGCCGATGGCGGCACGGTCGACGACGAATCCATCGAGGGGGTTGGCTTGCATGAGATGTCTTCCTTGCGGTCGGTTCAGTGAGGGTGCTCGTGCCGGTGATCGTGATGCGCGGCATGGTCATGGGGCGGGTGCTGCGCGGCGATCCCTTCCTGTTTGAGCGGAATCACCCTGCCTTTGCGGTGAACCGGCAGCCATTCGGGTTGCAGGGTCACATGGTCGATGGCGAAGCGTCGCCGCAGTTCCGCGCGCGCCCGCCCGAGCACCCGCGGCCAGGCATCGACGCTGGCGAGCAGGATATGCGCGGAAAGGGCCCGGCTTGCGGGGTTCATTTGCCATACATGCAGGTCGTGCACCGACACCACGCCCTCCAGACCGGCAAGGAAGCGTCCGACCTCGGCATACTCGACGCCGCTCGGCACCGCCTCCATCAACACCCCGGTCGACTCGGCAAGGACGCGCCAGGTCGACCGCAATATCAGGATCGCCACCATCACCGAAAGAAGCGGATCAACCATGATCCACCCGGTGTAGTGCACCACCGCGCCCGCGATGAGTGCGGCCACCGAACCGAGCAGGTCGCCCAGCACGTGCACGACGGCGGCGCGCGTATTCAGAGTGCCATGATGGTGGGCGTGTCCGGCATGGGCATGGCCATGCCCGGTCTGGCGGGTAAGCAGCCACAACACCCCCAGGTTGACCGCCAGCCCCAGTGCGGCCACCAGCATCACCGTGCCGCCGGCGATGGGCAGGGGATTGAATATCCGCACCACCGCCTCGACCGCGATCCAGACAACGATGGCCAGCATGGTGAGGCCGTTGACAAAGGCGCCGACAATTTCGGCACGGCCGTAGCCGTAGGAATTGCGCTCGCCCGCCGGCCGCGTCGCCAGGCGCGCGGCGAGGAGCGCGATGCCCAGTGCGCCGGCATCGGCGGCCATGTGTCCGGCATCCGAGATCAGCGCAAGGGAATTGGCCCACCAGCCAAACAGCGCCTCGATCGCGGCATAACCGCCGGTGAGCACCAGGGCCAGCGCCATGGCCGCTGGCGCACCGGCCGGATGCGCATGCCCGGCAGCTTCGGCGTCCCGCGCGGCGCCGGCGTGCGAAGGCGGAATGCGGCTGGGCTGTCGATTCACGATCCGCGCGGCAAGAACAATATGCACACCATTATAGGCGGCGCCAGCGGAGGCAGCGCCAGCGGAGGCAGCGCCAGCGCCGCCGCTCAAGGCGGGCGGCGCGGCTCAGCCGGCGCACCCCCCGACGGGCAGCCGGCATGCCCGTTCAGCGCTTGCCGGTGGCCATCGCGACGATGGCACCGATGACAACGGCGGCGCCGGCGATCTGCAGCGGGGCCACCGCCTGGTCAAGAATCGCCCAGGCGAGGAACAGGACCGCGATCGGCTCGAAGTTCATCAGCGCGGCGTTGTTGACCGCGCCCAGGCGCGGCAACAGGACGAACAGGGATGTGATCGATATGCAATACAACACCGTCAGCGCTGCGATGCCCATCCAGCCGGTGGCATCGCGCGGCAGCACGAAACTGCCCGTGGAAAACCCCGCGACGACCGCAAGGACGCCCACCGTGCCCATGGTCATGAAACTGCGCATGCGGCCATCCACATCGGCCAGCCAGCGGGTCGTGAGAAAAAGCGCAGCAGCGAAGGCCATGGCCGCACCCAGGGCGAGCACCACGCCCGCGCCGATCTCGGCCCAGCGGCCAGCAAAACCCGCCGCGTTGCGCCCGCTCCAGCCGCCCGCGTCCAGCGCCAGCGCCAAGCCTGCCAGCGCCACCGGCATCATCGCAAGCATGCGCCGGGTCGGACGCTCAGCCCCAGCGGCCCAGGACAGGAGGGAGAGAATCAGAGGAAAGGTGTTGAACACCAAGAGCGCCAGGGCCACCGGAATCCGCGCCACCGCCGAGTAAATGCAGACGCTCTGGACCGCCAGCGCGCAGCCGATGACCATCGCGCGGCCGCGGGTTGCCGCGGACAGCTTGAGCGGGACTCCGTTGGCCAGGAGCAGCGCCAGAACGGCCAGGGCGGTGCCCACGGAGCGGAATGCGACGGCCGTGGTGACGTTGGCGCCGTGGTCGAAGGCGATGCGCGCGGCCACATGGTTGCTGCCGAATGTCGTGGCGATCCCGAGCATCAGGACCACCCCGAGCCAGCGGGGAATGGGTTTGGAGGTCACGGGCGCGGCATTTTGCAGGGAGGAGGGTCTGGCGATCAATCGCCGGCTGACCTGAGGCCCTCGATCATACGGGGACTTTGCGGCAAGCCCGTCCACGGCGGGAAGACGTTTCAGTTTTTCGGCCGGCACGCCGTTATAAGACCCAGAGCTTCTTGCGATCGCCTTCGCCGTGACCCACGCCCACCCTCCCGCAGCGATCGCAACGTCGCACGAACAATCGCTCCATGGAACAACGACGTCCATGGGAGTATCCGAAAGCGCGCTCATCGTGCTAGGCGCGCTTGAGCACCTCAGCCTCGACCGCGACCGCGATCGCATGCAGGTGGCCATGCTGCGCATCCTGGCCGACTTGTGCGGCGCCGAGGAAATCACGTTGCATTGCCGGTCCGACGAGCGGATGCTGCCGATGCTGGTGGCCACGAAGGATTGCGAGCCGCAGCCGGTCGATCCCGAAGGCCCCTGGCCGGTCGCCGAGGAGAACCTCGCAGGCGCCGTCGCCGCGCTCTCGGCCGCCTCCCGGCTGACCGACTCGGTCATGGTCGACCCCAGGATAGTCGCGCACGCCCTGGTCGACGCGCGCGGCCTGGCCGGCGTGGTGACCTTGCGCTACGCGGACGCATCTACCAGGCGCCCATGGTGGATCAGCACCTTTCTCAAGGTCTACCAGAACCACATCAATCTGATCACCGACGCCGAATGCGACATGCTGACCGGCCTTTTCAATCGCAAGACCTTCGAAGCCCGCATTCACCACATCCTGGCGATGCAGCGCGAGTCATCCGATCAGCCGGATCACGCCAGCACCCGACGCGGCCCGTCGAGGCCGGACCACCACCACTGGCTGGCGGTAATCGACATCGATCACTTCAAGCGTATCAACGACCATTTTGGCCACCTGTACGGCGATGAAGTGCTGATCCTGCTGGCGCGCCTGATGATGCGCGGCTTCCGCATGGAGGATCGGCTGTTCCGCTTCGGCGGGGAGGAATTCGTCATTGTCCTGTCGCCCTGCAATTCCGCCGGCGCCGCCGCCGTTCTGGAGCGCTTTCGCGCATCCATCGAGCGCTACGACTTCCCGCGCGTCGGGCGGGTCACCGCGAGCATCGGCTACACCCGCATCCGTGGCGAAGTGATGCCCTCGGTAGCGGTAGGCCGTGCCGACGCGGCGCTGTACTTCGCCAAGCGCAATGGCCGCAACAGGGTATGCAATTTTGAAGTCCTCGCCGCTGCCGGCCATCTCCAGGAAGCCGTCACCCCCGAAGCAGAGGTCACACTCTTCTGATGCAGTCACAGCACGACAAACGCTCCCATGCCGGACAGCCCGCTGCGCAGGAATCCGATTCTCGCCATCCTGAAAAAATTCATCGGCAGCCACCGGCCAGGCACTGTACGGCCGGCCGAGTACGTCTTTTCGCTCGACCCGCGCAAGCGCAGGCTTTACCTACTCGACCTCAAGGCGATCCTGCGACTTCCCGACGCACGGTTGGCGCTGCCCAATCTGGCCAACCTGGAGATCACCATCAGGCGCAATCGCGAGCGCATACGCATACCCTGCGATGCGATGCTCCCGCTCGTGCGCGAACTGCGGACCGTGCGCCATCGCCTGCCCTCGCGAAGCCCGCTGGTGGAGATCATGAGGGCCATGCCGGGACTGACCAGCGCGGGATCCGGCGTCGCGGAGCCAAGTTCGAGCGCGCTCGAGGGCGGGGATACCGGCATTCGGCTGCCGCCCATTCCGCCAGCAGAACAGGAGGCGGAGGTTGCCCGCATCCGGGAATTGATCGCCCACAGGAAACCGGCGCGGCAAACGCGCCTCCAGGGCGACATGCGGGCGGACCCGCCCGCGGCGGCCCTGCGTCACGTATCGCCGGGCCCGGCCGACGTCCTGCACAGCGGTTTCGCCACCGGCATCGAGAACCTGCAATCCATGAGCGCGGCGGACCCGCGCCGCCAGCTCGAAACAAGCGTACCCTTGATCGAATCCGTCGCGCTGTCGACCCATGAACTCTCCGATGGCGACATGTCGGGCTACATCGACCTTTGCATCATCAATGGCGATCACCAGCGGGTGCTGACCATGCTCGTCGAGCGGGTTGCCGAGCAACCGCGCGCGTGGGCATGGGCCCGCCTGCTGGCCTTGGCCGAGGCGCTGCGCGACCCGCGTTTCGACGCGCTGTGTGCCGCCTTCCTCGACTGGGTGCGCGACAAGCATGCCGAGCTGCTTCCCGACACGCCGGCCGCGGGCGAATTGTTGTACGGCGTGCGCAAGCAGGCGCTGCGCGCGATGGAGAACAGCGAAATCGCCGCCAGCGTCGCGGCATGGGGGCCGGTCGGCGCCGGCGCGATCGCCCGGGCTTGAATATCATGCGGTCTGGCGCCATACCGGCGCAGCGACCCATGAAAGCTAACCCGACATGAATGCCAGCGCTGACA
>CANGUJ010000197.1 GCA_947456845.1 Burkholderiales bacterium
GACTCCGGCAGCGGAAAGGTGCCCGCCTGGGTGGAAGGATTCTGCGTGGCGATGACGAAAAACGGTTGCGGCAGGCGATGCGATGCCGCGTCAAGGGTGACCTGTTGCTCTTCCATGGCTTCGAGCAGCGCGCTTTGCGTCTTGGGGGTGGCCCGGTTGACCTCGTCGGCCAGGACGAACTGGGCGAAGATCGGGCCGGGGTGGAACTTGAAGCTGCCGGAGTGCCGGTCGAACACCGAGCCGCCCAGAACGTCGGCCGGCAGCAGGTCGCTGGTGAACTGGATGCGCTGAAAGCCCAGGCCGAGCGAGCGCGCCAGCGCATGGGCGAGCGTGGTCTTGCCCACGCCTGGCACGTCCTCGATCAGCAGGTGCCCGCGCGCGAGCATGCAGGCCACGGCGAGGCGCAGCTGGCGGTCCTTGCCGAGGATGATCCGGTTGAGCTGGTCGAACAGCGCGGCGAGGCGCGGGTGTTGGGGAGAGGGCATGTGCCTGGCGGTCGTGGGAGTGCGGCCTGGATGGAGGCTACCGGTTGCCTGGAAGCGGCAAAGAACCGATCATAGCAACCCCGTCCCCGCACCCATGCCATGAATTCGACCGCCTACATCACCCATGCCGACTGCCTGAAACACGACATGGGCGGCGGCCACCCCGAGTGCCCCGACCGCCTGATCGCCATCACCGAGCGCATGCATGGCAGCGGACTGATGGAACGCGTGCGCTGCCTGGATGCGCCGCTCGCCGCGCCCGACGCGCTCAAGCGCGTGCACCATCCGAGCTATGTCGACCGCATCTTCGAGCACGCGCCCGGCGAAGGGCTGCTGCAACTCGATCCCGATACCGCGATGAACCCGCACAGCATGAACGCCGCCCTGCGCGCCGCCGGCGCCGGCATTCTCGCCGTCGACGAGGTGCTGGCCGGGCGTGCGCGCAACGCCTTCTGCGCGGTGCGCCCGTGCGGCCACCATGCCACCCGGACCCGCTCGATGGGTTTCTGCATTTTCAACAATATCGCCGTGGCGGCGGCCCATGCGCTGGCCCAACCGGGCGTGGAGCGCGTCGCGGTGGTCGATTTCGATGTCCACCACGGCAACGGCACCGAAGACATGTTCGGCCAGGGCCTGTGGCAGGACCGGGTGCTGATGGCGGGGCTGTTTCAACACCCCTTCTATCCGTATTCCGGCACCGACGCGCCGTCCGCGAACATGGTCAACGTGCCGTTGCCGCAGGGCAGCGACGGCCGCGCGGCCCGACGCGCGGTCGAAGAGGCGTGGATGCCCGCCTTCGAGGCCTTCGCCCCGCAGATGATCCTGATCTCCGCTGGATTCGACGCCCATCGCGACGACCTTCTCGGCGGCCTCTCGCTCGAGGAGGCCGACTATGTCTGGATCACCCGGCAACTGATGGCGGTGGCCGACCGCCATGCCGGCGGACGCGTGGTCTCGATGCTCGAAGGCGGCTACAACCTCACGGCGCTCGGCAACAGCGTGGTCGCCCATGTGGGCGCGCTGGCGGGCGAGCCGGGCTGAATCAGGGCGGCGGGCCGCTTTCGGTGCGCCGGTCGAATTCGTTGCGCACCGCCTGCTCGACGGCTTCCCGCATCGCCTCGTTGAGCGAAGCGGACAAGGCCGCCTTGACGCCGGCGAATGCGGCCTCGACCGAGCCTTCGATGATCGGTGCGAGGCGTTCGTCGAGCAGCCGGTCCAGGCGCGCCGCCAGGGATTCGAAGATCCGGGTTTCCATGTCGGTGCGCGATTCGCCCGCCCACGGCGCGCCGGCGGCCGGCGCTGCGGGAAGCGGCGGACTATCGTCGATCTCCGCATCCGGCGAGGGGAATGGCGCCGCGGTGCCGCCTGCCAAGCCGGCCGCGAACGCCGGCAGGCCGGCGCCGCCGCTCTCCATGGCGTAATGGCCGGGCGGCATGTGCGCGGCCGACGGTTCTTCCGCGCCGAACGCTTCGGGCCAGGGTCCGGGTTTCGCGTTGGTCGCCGGTTCGAGTTCGGGGAACATGGCCATGGAAGGGGCGGCATCGGCCGCGCCTTGGCCGCCGTCCTGTGCGCTGTGGCCGTCGTCCTGCGCGACCGGCGGCAGCGCCGCCGCGTCCACCACGTCGGTGAGGATCGGAATCCCGTCGTCCGGAATCGGGGCCCCGGCCGGGCGCATCATGACGCGCGCGCCGCCAGGTCATGCCGGGTGATCGGATAGCCGCGGTCGCGATAGAAGCGAAAACGCTCGCGCGCGCCGGCGCGGTCGTCCGCGTCGTCCCGGCTGACGATCTCGATGACGCGGTCGAAGCGGCTGAACATCGCGTGGCGGGCGCTGTCGAGATTGAGCAGGATCTCGTGGTGCGGCAAGGCGTCGGCATCGTCGGTGAGCAGCACCGGCGTTTCGGCGGCATGGCGGTCGCTGGCACGGCAGTGCGGCAGGAAGCCGGCCGGCGGCGTGGTCCACAGGAGCGCGTCGATGCTCGCCAGGGTGCGCGCGTCGCTCGAGTAGATGAGGGTGCGCTTGCCCAGCCCGCACGCCTTGGCCGCCAGGGTGCGCGCGGTGGCCAGCTTGTCCGGCGCGTTGAAATAGAACGTGATCTCGGTCATCGCGGCTTGGTCGCGTCGCGCCTGCCCGCGCCGGCAGGCTAACCCGCCGCCCTGCCCAGCAGGAAATGCGTGAGCATCGGCACCGGCCGGCCGGTGGCCCCCTTGGCGGCCCCGCTTTTCCAGGCCGTGCCGGCGATGTCCAGATGGGCCCAGTCGAACTTGCGCGCGAAACGCGACAGGAAGCATGCCGCCGTGACGCTGCCGGCCGGCCGGCCGCCGATGTTGGCCATGTCGGCGAAATTGCTCTTGAGCTGCTCCTGGTAATCGTCCCAGAGCGGCATGTGCCAGGCGCGGTCGTGCGCCTCGTCTCCCGCCCCCTGCAACTCGCGGGCGAGGCTGTCGTTGTTGCTGTACAGGCCCGTGGCCACGTGACCGAGCGCGATCACGCAGGCGCCTGTGAGGGTCGCCACGTCGACCACGCAGGCGGGATCGAAGCGCTCGGCGTAGGTGAGCGCATCGCACAGGATCAGGCGGCCCTCGGCGTCGGTATTGAGGATTTCGACGGTCTGCCCGGACATGGTGGTGACGATGTCGCCGGGCTTGGTGGCCGCCCCGCCGGGCATGTTTTCGGTGGTGGGCACCAGCGCGACCAGGTTCAGGGGCAGCTTGAGGGTGGCGGCGGCCTGCATGGTGCCGATGACGGAGGCGGCGCCGCACATGTCGAACTTCATTTCATCCATGCCCTCGCCCGGCTTGAGGGAGATGCCGCCGGTGTCGAAGGTGATGCCCTTGCCGACGAGCACGACGGGCTTCTCGCCGGGCTTGCCGCCCTTGTGCTCGAGGACGATGAACTTGGGTGGCTGTCGCGATCCGTTGGCGACCGACAGGAACGAGCCCATCTTCAGCGCCTCGCACTGGGCGCGATCGAGGATTTCGCAGTTCAGGCCGGTGCGTTCGGCCATGTCCCGCGCGCGCTCGGCCAGGTAGGTGGGCGTGCAGACGTTGCCGGGCAGGTTCCCGAGGTCCTTGGCGAGCGCCATGCCCTGGCCGATGGCCTCGCCCTCGCGCGCCGCGGTTTCGGCGCGGGCCAGTTCATTGCGCCGCTCGACCATCAGGGTGAGCTTGCGCACCGGGCGGCGCACCTCCTCCTTCTTGCTCTTCATCGCGTCGAAACGGTAGACCGTGTCGAGGGCGGTGATGGCGGCCTGGCGGACGCGCCAGGCCACGTCGCGTTTCCTCACCGGCACTTCGGTCAGGTAGATCGAGCCGTCGAAGGCGCCGGTCTCGTCGAGCGTCTTGACGGCGGCGCGGATCGCCTCGCGATACTCGCGCTCGCGGAAGTCCTTCTCGCGTCCGAGGCCGACGAGCAGCACGCGGTCGCCGAGCAGGCCGGGCACGTTGTGCAGGAGAAGGGTGCGGCCGGATTTGCCTTCCATGTCGCCGCGCCGGATGATGTCCGACAGGTAGCCCTTGCTGGCGGTGTCGAGCAGTTCCGCCGGTGCGGTGAGTTTGCGCGGCTCGAACACGCCGACGACGATGCAGGCGCTGCGCTGCTTCTCGGGGCTGCCGCTCTTTATGCTAAATTCCATTTGACAACCTCGCGCTGTAATCGGTCTGATCCCTGCAGATTATGACGCGAATTCGGGCAAAAATCCAAATTCCCGTCATTTCATCCAATCTTGCCGTGCGTCGGTACGCTGCATCGCGCCGCTCCGCATGCAGGCTCCTGCGCGGCAAAGACAGGCCGCGGTGCAGCCAGGTGCGCCTACTGACCGACCGGCCCGGGAATACCGCATGATTTTCGATCGCGCACTGCGGCGCGAAATGAGCCAGGTGGCCGGCGCGGTCTTCGTCACCCTGTTCACGGTCATGGCCACCACCCAGTCGATCCGGCTGCTGGGCGACGCCGCCAGCGGCAAGCTCGCCTCCGAGGCGGTGCTCGCGCTCATCGGATTCGCCGCGCTCAACTACCTGCCGGTGTTGTTGTCCCTGACGGTCTTCATGTCGGTATTGCTGGTGATCTCCCGCCAGTACAAGGATTCCGAAATGGTGGTCTGGTTCGCCAGCGGCCAGTCGCTCACCGCCTGGGTGCGCCCGGTGATGTTTTTCGCCCTCCCGTTCGTGGTGATGATCGCCGCCCTGAGCCTGGGGGTGTCGCCCTGGGCGACCGCGCAGTCCGAGCGCTACAAGGCGCGCATGGAGGCGCGCGACGAGGCGGCGCGCATCGCGCCGGGCGCGTTCAAGGAGTCGGCCGGCGGCGAGCGGGTGTTTTTCGTCGAAACCGTGGCCGGCGATGTCGCGAGCGTGCAGAACGTGTTCGTCAGTTCGGTCGTGCAGGGCAAGCTCGGCGTGATGGTCAGCCGGCGCGGGTTCACCGAGACGGTTGAAAACGGCGACCGGTTCCTCGTCATGGTCGACGGCCGGCGTTACGAGGGCGAGCCGGGGCGCCTCGACTTCAAGATCATGGACTTCGAGCGCTACGCCGTGCGCATCGAGCAGAAGGCCGGCCGGGCGCCGTTGGACAGTACGCCCAAGCAGCTCTCCACGTCTGAACTGCTGGCGCAGCGCACCAACCCGAACAAGGGGGAGTTTCTCTGGCGCATCGGCCTGCCGCTTTCGGCGGCGACGCTGGCCCTCCTGGCGATTCCCCTGGCATTCGTCAATCCGCGCGTCGGGCGCTCGGTGAACATGCTGCTGGCCGTGCTGATCTACCTGGTCTACAGCAATTGCATCAGCATCACCCAGGCATGGGTGGCGCAGGGCCGGGTCGGTTTCCACGCCGCCTGGTGGCTGGTGCATGTGGCGATGGTGCTGCTGCTGTTCGTGCTGTTTTTCCGGCGCCTGGCCGTCAACCGCGTGTTCCGGGCTTTCGCGCGCCGATGAAGACCCTGTCCCGTTACCTCGCGCGCGAGATCGTCGCGGCCACGCTGCTGGTCCTGATGGCCTTTCTGGGCCTGTTCGGCTTTTTCGACCTGATCCAGGAGTTAGGCGACATCGGCAAGGGCGACTACAGGCTGCAGCATGCGGCCCTGTTCGTCCTGTTGACCGTGCCTGGCCATGTGTACGAACTCATGCCCATCGCCGCGCTGATCGGCGCGATCTACGGCCTAGCGCAACTGGCCGCGCACTCCGAGGTGACGGTGATGCGGGTGTCGGGCATGTCGACCTTCCAGGCCTTGCGTTCGGTGCTCGGCATCGGCGCCATGTTCGCCGCCGTCACCTTCCTGTTCGGCGAGATCGTGGCCCCCGAAGCCGAGCGCGCCGCGCAGGCGCTGCGCCTGAAGGCGCTCACTTCGGTGATCGCGCAGGAATTCCGCTCCGGGCTGTGGGTCAAGGACGGCCCGCGCTTCGTCAACGTGCGCGAGGTCAGGCCGGACACCCGCCTGGTCGGCGTCACGGTCTACGAATTCGACGCCGACAACCGGCTGCGCTCGGTGACCAGCGCGCGCGGCGGAGAGTACGCGCCGCCGAACGCCTGGCTGCTCACCGGGGTCACGCGCACGGTCATCGGCCGTCCCGGCGAGCCCAGCCGCGTCGAAAACGCCGCCGACTTCACCTGGACCTCCGACCTCAACCCGGACATCCTCGGGGTGCTCCTGGTGCAGCCCGACAAGATGTCGCTCATCAACCTGCACCGTTACACCCGCCACCTGGAGGAAAACCGCCAGAAGACCGACCGCTACGACATCGCGCTGTGGAAAAAGGCGGTGTACCCCCTGGCCATCCTGGTCATGATGGCGCTCGCCTTGCCGTTTGCCTACATGCAAGTCCGTTCGGGCGGGATTTCCCTGAAGATCTTCGCCGGCATCATGCTCGGCCTGGTCTTCCACCTGCTGAACAGCCTGTTTGCGCACCTCGGCGCCATCAATACCTGGCCGCCGGTGTTGTCGGCGACCACGCCGGCGGTCTTGTTCATGGTGCTGGCCTGGCTGATGCTCTATCGGGCCACGCGCGCCTGAACCGGCCGCTTGCGCGCTGACTCATTTCGCCTTGGGCACCCTTCCCATCAGGTAGAACTCGTCATTCGGGCGCATGGCCGTCATGTTGGCCATGCGGTTGGAGAGCCCGAAGAAGGCGGCGATGGCGCCGATGTCCCAGATGTCCTCGTCGGTAAAGCCGTGCGGCCTGAGCGCGGCGAAGTCCTCGTCGCCGATCTGGTGGGATGCCTCGGTCACCTTCACCGCGAAGTCGCACATCGCCTTCTGGCGCGGCGTGATGTCGGCCTTGAGGTGGTTGGTGGCCACCTGGTCGGCCACGAGCGGCTTTTTCTCGTAGATGCGCAGGATGGCGCCGTGGGCCACCACGCAGTAGATGCAGCGGTTGCGTCCCGAGACGGCGACCACGATCATCTCGCGCTCGCCCTTGGTGAGCCCGGAATCCTCCTTGAGCATCAGGGCGTCGTGATAGGCGAAGAAGGCGCGCCACTCCGCGGGCCGGCGCGCGAGCGCCAGGAACACGTTGGGCACGAACCCGGCCTTCTCCTGGACGGCGAGGATGCGCTCGCGCATGTCCTCGGGCAGGTCCTCGAGAGCGGGCACGGGGTAGCGCGAGATCGGCATCGTCGTCCTCCTTGGCGGGTGGCGCCTCAGGCGCCGAATTGCAGCGCGTGCAGCCGCGCGTACAGGCCGCCGCGGGCCAGCAGCTCGGCGTGCGCGCCCTGCTCGAC
>CANGUJ010000198.1 GCA_947456845.1 Burkholderiales bacterium
AGGCGCTGCGCGCGTCGCGCCCGCGCTTGCGCGACACCGCCGCACGGTACTCGCGCGATCCTCAGACCCAGATGCAAGACATGAGCGTCGAGCGGGGGAATCCTTAATGACGCTGCCTCGCCTGAGCGCGGACTCGCCGCGCTTTACTTCCCTGGCTCTGTTTCTGGCCATCAGCATGCTGCCCGTGCTGGGAGCCCACGCGCTGGACCAAAGAGTGTTCCAGGGCATCAATGTGTGGACCAAGCCGCTGAAGTTCCAGTTAGCGCTGGTGGTGTACCTGCTGACGCTGGCCTGGTTCGCGCGTCTCGCCCCGGTCGCCACCCGCCACCAAGGCCGATGGATCATGCATGAACAGGCTATCGGCTGGGCGATCGTCGCCGAGATGGTCTGGATCGGCGGTGCTGCCGCCTGGGGAACCGCATCCCACTTCAACCAGTCGACGCCGTTGCTGGCCGTGGTCTACGGGTTCATGGGTTTGGCGGCCATCCTGTTGACTACTGCCACCACTACCCTGGCCGTCGCGATTGATCGCAACCCGGACACCGGTTTGAGCCCGACCGTGAAGGCCGGGCTGGTTTGGGGCTTGGGCCTGACGCTGCCCTTGACGCTGGTGACGGCCGGCACGATGTCGTTGCTGAGCGGCCACTGGGTAGGCGGCACCGGCACCGATGCCGGCGGGCTTCCGCTGATGGGCTGGTCGCGCGATGGAGGTGATCTGCGGGTGGCGCACTTCTTCGCCACGCATGCGATGCAACTGATACCTCTGGCGGCCTGGGTGTGGGCACGATTCCTGGGTCATCGGAAACGATGGCCGGCGCTCGTGATGGCGTTGATGTATTCAGGCTTCGTTCTATGGACCTTTGCGCAGGCGCTGCGCGGGCTGCCCTTCGGCCTGGTCTCGATGATGTAAGGGGGGCATCTTGCATGACCCGGCCGATCATTGCGTTCGCACAGTAACGGCGGCTGCGCCGGCGTCAGCCTGCGGCGAGCATCTGCTGCAGCACCGGATGCGCGAAGCGCCTGCGCATGGTGACGGCGTAGAAGTTCTCCTGCAGCTGCGGGATGCTGCAGCGTTCAACCAGGGTGCCGGCCTGCAGTTCGTCCTGCACCACCACCGGCGGCACCAGGGCCAGCGCGCCGGTCTGCCGCGCCAGCAGGCGCAGCATCGCCATGTCGTCGACTTCTGCCAGCACCACGGGCTGCACCCCCGCTTCTTCCAGCAACAGGTCGAAAGCCGGCCGGACCACGCTGTCCTCGCTGGGCAGGATCAGCGGCTGGCCGTCCAGGTCCTGCGGAAAGCGCAGGGGCTGCGCGCTGGTGCGCGCGCGGCGGCGCGGACGGGACACCAGGCTCAGGGTCTGGGAAGCGATGCGTCGGCTCACCCATCCGGCCGAGGTGTCGCGCGCCGCGGCTTCGTTGGCCAGCACCACATCCAGGCCATGGGCGGACAACTGGGCGAGCAGTTCCCGGAATTGGCCTGATACCAGCCGGATCTGCACCTGATGGTCCTGCAGCACCGGGGCCAGCCAACCGATCTGGAAGTTGCGCGACAGCGTGGCCACGGCGCCTACCCGGAGCACGACGCGCCGGGCGGCCGGCGTGCCGCGCAGCGTACTGAGGAGCTCCTGCCCCGTCTTGAAGATGGCGTCGGCGTGTGCGAGCGCGATGCGGCCCGCCTCGGTGAGCACCAGTTGGCGGTTGCGGCGCTCGAAGAGCGCATGGCCGAGCCGCTCCTCGAGCTGGCGCAGCTGGATCGACAGCGCCGAAGGCGAGATATGCAGGGCTTCGGCCGCCTTGGTCAGGTGCCTGCGATGGGCCACCGCCCAGAAATAGCGCAAGTGGTGGAAATTGAGGTCGGACATGCCAATGATTCTATTCCGTAAAACGTATTGTGCGAAAAGATGAATTAGACATGAGTATGGCGGGTCTCTACAGTGCGCGCTGTCATTCGTCCCGGCCGCCATCCGGCCTCCAACCGAACGAGGAAACCACATGCCAGGCATGGATTTGCTGCTGACCAATCTTCTTCAACCGATCGTGCTCGCCTTCCTGCTGGGCACGCTGGCCGGCTTCGTCAAGAGCGAGCTCGAGCTTCCCGAGGCGGTCGTCAAGCTGCTCGCGATCTACCTGCTGTTTTCCCTGGGCATCACCGGCGGGCGCGAGCTGGCCAAGGCCGAGATGGGCGCGCTGTGGCCGCTGGTGGGCATCACGATGCTGATGACCTTCGGCATCCCGACGTTGGCCTACAACGTCGCCCGCCGGCTCGGGCGCATGGACATCAGCAACGCCGCGGCCATCGCGGCGCACTACGGCTCGGTGTCGACCGCCACCTTCTTCGCCTCGATGAGCTTCGCCACCTCCATGGGCACGCCGGCCGAGGGCTACATGGCGGCCATGGTGGCGCTGATGGAATTCGGCGTCATCTACTCTCTGGCCATCGCCCGGGTCGCGACGGGGCGCCCCCGCGGCGGGGGCGTCAATGGCGCCGAACTGTTCCTGAGCGTCATTCGCGGCCGCGGCATCCTGCTGCTGGTAGGCGGCATGATCATCGGTTACATCGCCACGGACAAGCAGTGGCAGCAGATCGCGCCGTTCTACGAGAGCCTGTTCCGCGGCATGCTGATGCTGTTCCTGCTCGAGATGGGCATCACCGCGGCGCGCCAGATCAAGGCATTCCGCCAGGTCGGCGCGTTCATGGCGGGCTTCGGCATCCTCATGCCGCTGCTGCACGGCATGGTGGGGGTCACACTGGGCGATGCCGCCGGTCTCTCGGTGGGCGGCGCCTTCGTCTTCGGCGCCATCTGCGCGAGCGCCTCGTTCATCGATGCGCCCGCCGCCTGCCGCGCCTCGCTGCCGGACGCCAACCCAGGCATCTACCTCACCTCGTCGCTGGGCGTCACCCTGCCCTTCAACCTGCTGGTGGGGCTGCCGCTCTACTACAACTACGCGCAATGGCTGGCGCGCTGATCGCCGCGCCGGCGCCCGCGGGGCGCCGGCGGCCGCTACAGGTTGAACATCTTGCTCGGCAGGAACGTGACGATCTCGGGAAAGATCCACAGCATGGACACGGCCACGCACATCAGGATGAAGAAGGGCAGCGCCGCCTTGGCCACGTAGAACATATCCTTGCGCGTGAGCCCTTGCAGCACGAACAGGTTGAAGCCGACCGGGGGCGTGATCTGCGCCATCTCGACCACCAGCACGATGTAGATGCCGAACCAGAGCAGGTCGATGCCCGCCGCGCGCACCGAGGGCAGGATCACCGAGGCGGTGAGCACCACCATGGAGATGCCGTCGATGAAGCAGCCGAGGATGATGAACAGGACGGTGAGCACGATGAGCAACTGCCAGGGCGCGAAGCCCTGCTCGCTGATCCAGCCCGCCATGGCACGCGGAATGCCGGTGAACCCCATCGCCACCGTCAGGAACGACGCGCCTGCGATGATGAAGGCGATCATGCAGGACGTTTTCATCGCGCCCATCACGCTGGCCAAGAACTTCTCCCAGGTCAGCGAACCGCCGGCCATGGAGAGGATGAGCGAACCCAGCACCCCGAGGCAAGCGGCCTCGGTGGGCGTCGCGATGCCGGCGTAGATCGAGCCGATCACCGCGATGATGAGCAGCACCGTCGGCAGCAGGAAGCGGATGGCGTAGAGCTTTTCGCGAAAGCTCGCGTTGATCGCGCGCGGCGGGGTGCGCCCGGGATTCAACGCCGCCCAGATCGCGATGTAGCCGGAGAACAGCAGCATCAGCATGATGCCCGGCAGCACGCCGGCCACGAACAGCCGCGCCACCGAGACATCGGCCGCGACCCCGTAGACGATCATGATGATCGACGGCGGGATCAGCAAGCCGAGCGTCCCCGCGCCGGCGAGAGAGCCGATCGCCATGCGCTCGTCGTAGCCGCGCTTGGCCAGTTCGGGGATGGTGATGCGCCCGATGGTCGCGGCGGTCGCCGCCGACGAGCCCGAGATCGCCGCGAAGATGCCGCAGCCCACCACGTTGGTGTGCATCAGGCGCCCGGGCAGCGCCTCCACCCAGGGCGCGAGGCCCTTGAACATGTCTTCCGAGATACGCGTTCGAAAGAGGATCTCGCCCATCCAGATGAACAGGGGCAGCGCGGTGAGCGCCCAACTCGCGCTCGAACCCCAGATGGTGGAAGCCATCACCAGCCCGGCGGGCGAGTTGGTGTAGAAGACCATGGCCACCAGCGCAACCGCCAGCAGCGTGACCCCGATCCACATGCCCAGGACCAGGAAGGCGGCCAGGACCGCCATCAGTACCGCAGATTCGACCCAAAGCTCCATGGCGTCAGCGCTCGAAAGTGGCGCCGCCTTCGCTGGCGTGCGGCGCGATGTAGGAGGCATCCTTGCCGCGCAGGGTGGCGACCAGATCGTCGACCAGCGCCAGCAGGAGGATCCACAGGCCGAGGGCCATGCCGGACTGCGGTATCCACAATTTGACTGCCACCAGCCCCTGCGAGACATCGCCCAGCTGGAAGGAAGTCAGGGTCATGTCCAGCGTGGCCCAGGCGAACCAGCCGACGAGCCCGACGGCGCACACCAGGCAGGCGATCTCGACACTGCGCCGCATCCCGCCGCGCATGCGATCGATGGCCAGGCTCATGCGGATGTGCTCACCGGCGCGCAGGGTGTAGGCAAGCCCGAGAAAGGAAGAGGCCGCCATGGCATAGCCGGCGAACTCGTCCAGCGAGTGCCCGGTGGCGCCGAACATGCGCGCGACGATCTGCGCGAGTGAAAACAGGGCGATGGCGACCAGAAAGCACCCGGCCGCCACGCCGGATGCCTTGTAGATCGCGTCGAGCGTCGCGCGCACGGCCCTAGTTGCCTACGGCCTTGAGGATGGCTTCGCCCTCGGCGCCGGCCCGCTGGGCCCACTCGGTGGCCATCTTCTTGCCGATTTCCACGAACTCGGCGGCCAGCTTGGGCGAAGGCGGCTGCACCTTGACCCCGCGCGAGGCGAGGATGTCGAGGTTGCGCTTGTTCTCGGTCTCGCGGATTTCCCAGCCGCGCTTCTCCGCGGCGGCGGCGGCGTCGAGCACCACCTTCTGCGTGGCCGCGTCGAGCTTGGCCCAGGCGGCCTTGTTGGCGAAGACCATGTTCTGCGGCGCGATCACCTGCGCGTCATAGGTGAACTTGGTGAAGTCGAAGGTCTGGGTGTCCACCGCGCCGGCCGAGGAATTGATCTGCGCGTCGATGATGCCGGTAGCGAAGGCCTGTGCCACTTCCGGGGCGAGCACGTTGATCGGCGTGGCGCCGGCGAGTTCGCCGAAGCGCATGGTTGCCGGGTTGAAGGCGCGGATTTTCACGCCCTTCAGGTCGGCCAGCGAGTTGATCTCCTTCTTGGCGTGGATGCCCGAGGGCGGCCAGGCCACGGAATACAGGAGCATCATGCCCTGCGCTTCGAGGCGCTTCTGGATGGCCGGGCGGGCGGCTTCCCAGAGGCGCACCTGCTTGGCGGTGGTCGGCGCCAGGAAGGGCACGGATTCGAACCCGAACACCGCCGCCTCGTTGGCGAGCACCGACATGAGCACCTCGGCGATCGGTACCTGGCCGGTCTGCACCGCGCGCTTCATTTCGGCCATCTTGACCAGCGAATTGGCCGGGTGCACGGTGATCTGCAGCTTGCCGCCGGTGCCCTTGGCAACCTCGTCGGCGAACTGGCGGATGTTCTTGGTATGGAAGTTGGTGTCCGGGTAAGGCGTGGGCATGTCCCACTTCACCTGCGCCAAGGCATTGCCGCCGAAGCCGGCGATGGCGGCCGCGACGGCGGCGGCGACAAAGGTTCTGCGTCCAGTCATGCTGCGTCTCCTGGGAAGGGTAAATAATCGTTTACAGACAAGGGCCGCGCCCCCTGCGTGTTGAACAGGTTGAACAGGTTGAACAGGTTGAACAGGTTGAGCGGGCCGTACAGGCGCGCCGATCGGGACGGCCGCGGTAAACCGTCCGTATTTTAGTGTACCGCTTGTGTTGCGGTGCGTCAGCCCAATCCGGGCCAAGTTAGGGAAATCCATAGGTGACGGTCGCCACCGTGCCATGGACCTGCATGCCTCGCGGTGCATGCGCGGCACCGGCAACGATTGACACGCCCGTGGGCGCGACAAGGCGGACGCAACCATTTGCCATCGACCCTGCGCCTCGTCGACGCGCGGGGCGCACCCAAACACCCGCAGCGGCGGCGCCATGCCGCGCCAGGAGACAAGCGATGGATACGATTGACTCGGAGGCGATCGAGGCCCCCGTCCCGGGGCGCCGCGCCGCCGTCTTCACCCTGGGCGCGTGGTGCCTTGCGCCGCTGCTGCGCGCCGGCCCGCTGCACGCCCAGGCTTATCCGAACGGTCCGATCCGGCTGTTGCACGGCTACAACCCCGGTTCGGGCCCCGACATCCTCGCGCGCAACATCGCCGCGCCGATGGCGGCGCAGCTCGGCGCATCGATCGTGGTGGAAAACCGGCCCGGCGCCGGCGAGCGGCTGGTCGCCGCGCAGGTGGCGCGCGCGCCGGCGGACGGCCAGACGCTGTACCTGATGACCGGTGGCCAGACCGTCGTCAGCGCCACCGACCGGTCGCTGCAGTACGATCTGCTCAGGGATTTCACCTACATCGGCATGGTGTCGGTCTATCCGTTCGCCTTCCTGGTATCGGCCGCCTCGCCGTATCGCACGCTGGCGGACCTGCTCGGCGCGGCGCGCGCACGCCCCGACAAGGTCACATATTCGAGCGTGGGGGTGGGCACGACGCTGCACATGGCGGTCGAATTGCTGGGCTCGATGAGCGGCGTGCGCATGCACCATGTGCCTTACAAGGGTACGGAGGCCTACAACGACCTCATCGGCGGGCTGCTCGACATGTCGGTGGGCACGCTGGCCGGCGCGCAGGGCCTGCTGCGCGATGGCCGCTTGCGGGCCCTGTGCGTGACCTCGCCTGAACGCTGGCCCGGCTACGACCAGGTGCCCTCGGTCGCCGAAACGGTGCCCGGCTACGAAGTCGTCACCTGGGCGGCCCTGACCGCACCGGCCGGCCTGGCCGCACCGCTGCGAGCGCGCCTGTCCGCCGTCCTCCGCGACACGCTTGCCATGGCGGACGTGCGCGCCAAGGTGGAGGCAAGCGGCAGCCTCGTGCGCGCGACCTCCCCGGAGGAAATGCAGGCGCGCAGTGCGGCCGACATCGCCA
>CANGUJ010000199.1 GCA_947456845.1 Burkholderiales bacterium
GCGGGATCGAGGCCATGCGCATCCTGCGGGCTGATCCGGCCACCGCGCACATTCCGGTGGTGGCGCTGAGCGCCAATGCCGTGCCGCGCGATATAGAAAAAGGCCTTGCGGCGGGCTTTTTCAGCTACCTCACCAAGCCGATCAAGGTGGTCCAGTTCATGGACGCCCTCGATCTGGCGCTTACCTCGGCGCAGGCGCATCCGGCCAGCCCGCCCGCAAGGGACGCATCGTGACCGTGACTACCCAGGAGATCCTCAATGCCGGGATCCTGATCGTTGACGACCAGGAGGCCAACATCAGCCTCCTGACGCAATTGCTCGAAGGAGCCGGATATACCCGGGTGGCTTCGACCATGAACCCGAAAGAGGTCTGCGCCCTACACCGCCAGCACAGATACGACGCGATCCTGCTCGACCTGCAGATGCCGGAAATGGACGGCTTTCAGGTGATGGCGGCGTTGAAGACCAGCCTGGCCGACCAATACCTTCCGGTGATCGTCATCACCGCGCAGCCGGGGCACAAGCTGCGCGCACTGGAGGCTGGCGCGCGCGACTTCATCAGCAAGCCATTCGACCTGGCCGAGGTCAGGATGCGCATCCGCAACATGCTTGAAGTGCGCTTGCTCTACCGGAAGCTGGACGACTACAACAAACGCCTTGAACTCGCGGTGCAGGCGCGCACGGCGGAACTGCGTGAAAGCGAGGCGCGTTTCCGCGGCCTGACCGAGTTGGCGTCGGATTGGTACTGGGAGCAGGACGAGACCGGCGCGTTCACCAAGGTTTCCGGGCCGGTGCAGGAGATGATGGGCATCCAGGTGGGGCCCTTGGTCGGCGAATCACCGGGATACCTTTCGGGCGGATGGAATGAGGCGGAACGGTCCTTCCTGCGGGAGACCATCGGCAGCCGTCAACCGTTTCTGGATTTCGTGTTCAGCCATGTCGACGCCGATGGCGCGCAGCGCAAGTTCCAGGTGAGTGGTGAACCGATGTTCAGCGAGTCGTGCCGTTTTATCGGCTACCGCGGTATCGGTGTTGAACTCACCGCAAAAGCGTGACGCAATGGGCAGCATGTCTCCTGTTTTCAGCCCGGACCAGAACCACCTGCTCGCGGCCCTGCCGGGTGCCGACTTCGACCGCCTCGCCGGCGCGCTCGACCCAGTGGCCATGCCGCTCGGCGAGGTGCTCTACGAACCCGGCAGCGCGCTTGCGCATGTTTATTTTCCGACCACCGCGATCGTTTCGCTGCACTATGTAATGGCCACCGGCGCATCGGCCGAGACCGCCGGCGTCGGCAATGAAGGCGTGGTCGGGATATCCACCTTCATGGGCGGCAACACGACACCCAGTTCAGCGGTGGTGCAGACGGCCGGACACGGCTATCGCCTGCCGGCGCGACTCATCAAGTAAGAGTTCGCGCGCGGTGGTTTCATGCAAGGCCTTTTGCTGCGCTATACCCAGGCCTTGCTGACGCAAATGTCGCTAACCGCGGCCTGCAACCGGCATCACTCGGTGGAGCAGCAACTATGCCGCTGGTTCCTGCTCACGCTCGACCGCACGGCTTCAAGCGAACTGGTGATGACCCATGAACTGGTGGCCAGCATGCTGGGTGTGCGGCGCGAAAGCATTACCGAGGCGGCGGGCTGTTTGCAGGAGGCGGGCTATATCCGCTATCGGCGCGGCCATATCTCGGTGCTCGACCGCAATGGCCTGGAAACCAAGAGCTGCGAATGCTACGGAGTCGTCAAAGGCGAGATTCAACGGCTGCTCAACGACGTTCAATACAAGCATGGCGAGGCGCAGGCGCACTGAGGGCATAGGAAGCGGTTCATGAAAAAAATTCTGAAAGAGCAGCCGTCATGATGAACATGGGTTACAACGGCCTGTGGGGCCTCCTGGTCCTGGCCGGTGACATCTGGGCGATCATCAACATCTTCCAGAGCGGCGCCAGCAACGAGAAGAAGTTGCTGTGGATCCTGGTGGTGGTGCTGTTGCCGTTGCTGGGCCTGATCCTCTGGTATTTCCTCGGGCCGCGCCAGGGCAGGGCACCCTGACGCTGCTATCTCAGCTTTTCAGTCCCGGCGCGCGCCTGAAAGGTGCCTGGTAGAGCCACACCGGCCTGCCATCGGCCCCCGTCGCCCACGCTGTGGCCTCAAGTTCATCAGCCTTGAATTCCAGGCTCACCATCCAGTGCCCAGGCTTCAACTCCTGCGCGGCCTTGGCGACCGCACGCGGCATGCTCTCGGGCCGCTGGAACAGATACACCATCGCGTAGGCGCTCCAGTCGGCACGCCAGATGTCGCCCTGGCGAATGCGCGCCCACGGGCAGCGCAGCGCCGCCAGCGCACGCAGCGGCCAGCTCCATTCGATGCCATGAAAGCTTGCGTCGGGGTACGCACGGCGCAGGGCCTTGAGCCCGTCGCCCAGTCCGCAACCCGCGTCGAGGATCGCCGCGCCCGCCGGCAGGCGGATGTGTTGCGGCAGGTCCGTAAGCGCGCGCGCCGGGGTAGGGAACAGCGGCGCGTCGCGCCACGCGTTGACCGGATATATCAGCCCGATCAGCAGCACCGGCAACAACCAGGCCCATGCGGGCAGGACGGCGGAGCCCGACAGCAGCAGCGACAGCGGAAAGCCGATGGCAATCGCCAGCTTGCGTGGCAGGGTGGCACCGAAAACCGTGCACACCACGCCAAGCGCGCAAGCGAGTGCGAAGGCCAGCGCCACCGATAACTGGGCCTGCGGCAGCAATCGATAGATCAGCCAGGCGGCGCCCCAAGTCAACAGGGCGGGAATCGGCCAGCGCAATAAGTTCACGGGATAAACGCCAGTCAAAATATCATAAGTTACTGATAATAAAGCAATTTCAGGATAACATTTGTTTTCTTGGATTTAAGCGGAAATCTCGTGCCTGCGCGAGAAATCACGGATATTGGCGACGCGGCGCGGCGCCAGTACATCGACGCCGAGTCCACTTTTCTTGCGTTCGAAGAGGCTGTGGATCGCGCGCGTGAAACCCGTGGCGGCATGTACTGGAAGCAGGTCGCCAACGGCAGGCAATATCTGATCCGCACCAATCCTGGCAATGGCCAGAAGAGTCTGGGTTTGCGCAGTCTCGAAACCGAGGACACGTTTACCCGTTTCAGCGCGCGCAAGGTCGAGATTGAAACAAGGCGCAAGAACCTGGGTCAAGCGCTGGTAGTCCAGCAACGCTTGAATCGCGCCTTGCGGGTCGGGCGAGTGCCTGCGCTCGTGGTGGTTCTGCTCAACGCGATGGACAAGGCCTCGGTGTCCGCGCATTTCACTGTGGTGGGCACGCACGCCCTCTATGCCTATGAAGCCGCCGCCGGCGTGCGCATTGAGGGCGCTGCGCTGGCCACGCAGGACGTCGATTTCCTTTTCGATACCCAGTTGCCATTTGCGGCCGCCTGCAAAGCATTGCCGGCAATGTCCCCACCCGAGGCGCCGTGTTGGGCCGAGGCCGTTCCCTTGAGCGTAGGCAGGTTGGTGCGCCGGCGCACGGTGATTGGTCGCGGTGCGGTACATGCTTGTTGCCCAGTTCACATGCACGGGAGGCGGGAAACGCCATGCAGCGCATCAACAAATCAGTGATCCCTGGCGCCGCAGCGGCGCTGACCTTCAAGGTCGAAACCCGCAAGGGCGAGGTGCAGCTGAGCGGCTTTGTCGACAACCAGGGCCAGATCGACCGCGCCATTGAAGTCACGCGCGGCATTGATGGGGTGTCCGGCGTCGGCAAAGAGATGAGCATCAAGAAACAACCGCGGTCTTGTGCCGCCCGGGACGCTTTGCCTCCGGGATCGGCGAGCCGGTTCTAGAACCCCACGGAGCATTGCCCATGTTGCGCAGCATGCAGGACCTGAAGACTTACACCATAGGCGCCACCGACGGCACGATCGGCCATGTCACCGACTTCTATTTTGACGACGAACGCTGGGTCATCCGCTACCTGGTGGTCGAGTCCGGCTCCTGGCTTGCGAGCAGGAAAGTCCTGATTTCGCCGATGTCCATAGGCCATCCGGACTGGGCCAAGAAGTCCTTGCCGGTGGCCATCAGCCGTGACCAGGTGAAGGGCAGCCCGGACATCGATACCGACAAGCCGGTGTCGCGCCAGCAGGAAATTGATTACCTCGGCTACTACGACTATCCCTACTATTGGGAAGGCGCGGGGCTATGGGGGGCGGGCGCCTATCCCAACCTGACGACCCCCGGGAATGCGGGATTCCTGGCCATAGAGCGGCCGCTGTTGCCGCCCGGTGCGAAGGACAGTACGCTGGGGGAGGTGGGGCGGCACGAGCATGACGACCTGCACCTGCGCAGTGGCCTGGCCGTGACCGGACATGAAACGCAAGCGGTGGACGGCAGCATCGGCCATGTGAGCGGATTCCTGGTCGATGAAGAAACCTGGGCGATTCGTTACCTGGTGGTCGACACCAGCAACTGGTGGATCGGGCATCAGGTGCTGGTACCGCCGCAATGGGTGACCGGGGTGAGCTGGCCAAAACGCGAGGTGTCGGTGCACCTCGACCGCGACAAGGTGAAGTTCGCGCCACCCTATGACCCCGCCTTGCCGCTGGATCGCGAGAAGGAAAACGCCATTTACAGCCACTACGGCCGTCCGGCGTACTGGACCGCCCCCGAGCCCGCGAAATGCGCAGCATGAATCGCGCGCCCGGCGCAGCGCCCGGTGTGGCGTCTTGGGCAAGCCGTAGCGACAGTCAGGCGGCAAATGAAAGCCACTGCAATTGTTGAAATGTTGATGTTCAGGTGCTGCATGCGGCCGCCGGAACAGGACTGCAGCCCTGCCTGCGTCCGGCCAGGGTCCCGTTGAATTTCCGACGTGCGTGTTTGTCTGTGTGCTTTCAAACAATGTGCGAAGCCGCGCGGAAGCGCCTGCCGCTCCGTAATAAGGTGACAGCGGGCGGTGTCATACCCGGCACGTCGCCCAACCTGTCTAATGGAGACCAATCATGCTTGCCCCATCAAAGCCGCCCAAACGCAAGGCCGGTCCGCTACCGCCCCCCGCCCCTGGCCAGACAAACATGCAAAAGCAGAAAGCCGAGGCGCAGGAGGTGGCCGGACGGCACAAGAACGACGGCCAAAAGGACCACAAGGGCGCCCGCTGAGGATCGCGCGGTCGGGCGCCAATGCCTGACCGGCTACAGTTTTCCCCGGCTATGACGGCCTGTTGCAATTGCAGGCTGGCCTTACCATCAAGGCGTTTCCTGTGATTGCATCGGTTGCGTGATCGTGGTGCAAGCCGCGCGCGGCTTCAGGGTGATGTCGTCGTTCACCCCCACGACATCGCGCAGTTGCTGCATGGCGCGGACGGCTGCGCAGCGTTGGTAGTCCCAGTCGACCTGGCCTGACAAGCTGACCCGGCGGTGCTCCACTACGATGCACAGGGTCACGCCGGGCAGGTCGATGAGCCACGACAAGGCATGGGTGGCATTGGTCATGAGTCCGCGATCCATCGGGTCCGTGTGCCCGGCACGGGTTCCCGAGGCGCAGCTGGAAAAAGCCCTGGATGTGTCGTTGGCGATTTCAAGGGATTCGGTTTTCATCATTCATTTCATGCCGATGGATATGGAGATGCGGAATGCGGGGTCGACGGGTTCATGCCGGACTGGCGCCGCAGGTTCGTGGTCCGCGCGGCATCCGCGCTTGTGCCAGGCTTGTCATGCATGTTTCCCACCGCGCCCAGCAGGCTGCCGACATAGGTGCCGACACCGCCTGCCACCAAGGCCGCGTTGGCGCCCAATTCTTCCATTGCCGCCAGTCCCATGGCCGCACCAAGCGCGGCAACGGCTTCCTCAGCGGCGGACTGCAGCTGGAAATGGCCAGCGATGATGGTTGACATGGCGGTACTCCGGTCAGCGTGGAGGCGAGGTTTCAAGCATCAGCCCGGCGGAGGTTCCGGTCTGTACGCCGGCATACACAAACATCCATCCTCGGCGGATGGGCCGGTACGCGGGCGCCGGCATCACCAGGTTCGTTGCGTGCGAAGGCGCACAGACGCGCGCGCGGCCCGATGGCCAAATGGCACCTGACGTCCGCCGCTGGCGGTCTTTCAGGAGCCCTCCACATGCACCGCAGCCCGCCGATGCCGCCCTTGCGGCCAAAGACGTTGACGCACGAGAAGTCGGATTTCACCTCGGAAGGCGCCCCGCCGCCGGAACCGGCCGGAACCGGGACAAACGTCGAGGCGACCGAATCGAGCGACGACATGAGCAAGCCACGCACCAATCCGCCCCTCGCGCCATGAACGGCGACGACGCGCAGTCGGCAGTTCTTCCGGTCGCCGCCATCTCCGCGCTTGCGTTGGCGGGGGTGGTGGTGTGGGCCTGGCTCGCGCTGGTGGGTTCACGCCGGGCATTGAACTCGCTTGATGCAATCGATGGCATGCACTTCGACAGATAGCCAAGTGCGCGCCGTTTGCTCCACCGCAGTTTTATCCACCACCAAAGGAATCACATGAACAAGATCCCGGTTCTAAAAGCCTCACTGCTGGCCGTTGCCATCCTCGCCGTTCCGGTCGCGCAAGCCGCCGCAATGACGAACCAGGAATACAAGGACGGCAAGACGCGCATCGGCGCCGAGTACAAGACCGCCAAGGCCGCCTGCGATTCGCTGGCTGCCAACGCCAAGGATGTTTGCGTCGCCGAAGCCAAGGGCAAGGAAAAGACCGGTCTGGCGGACCATGAGTTCGCCTATACCGGCAAGGCCAAGGACAAGACCGCCGCATTGGTCGCACACGCCAAGGCCAGCTATGCCGTGGCCAAGGAGAAGTGCGACGACAAGGCCGGCAACGCCAAGGATGTGTGCGTCAAGGAGGCCAAGTCGGTCGAAACCGCCGCGCTGGCCGATGCCAAGCGCGACGGCAAGATCGTCGACGCCAAGGTCGAGGCGAGCGAAGACAAGCGCGATGCCGAATACAAGGTGGCCGTCGAGAAGTGCGACGCCATGTCCGGCGCTGCCAAGACCAGCTGCGTGGCATCGGCCAAGGGCAAGTACGGCAAGACCTGAGCAACCCGCACGTGAACGATGCGCCGCCGCTTAAAGCGGTGGCGCTTTTCAAACCAACCGGAAGGAAGCGAACATGAACTGGGAACGAATCGAAGGCAACTGGAAGCAATTGAAGGGCAAGGCCAAGGTGCAATGGGGCAAGCTCACCGA
>CANGUJ010000200.1 GCA_947456845.1 Burkholderiales bacterium
CCGTAGGTCCGCACGATCCCGGCAAAATCGGGGTAGGCGCCTGGCGTCGCGGCCATGCCGGGCGCGCCCGCGGCGCCGGGTATCGCCGGCGCCGCGGAAGCCTTGGCCTGGGCCACCAGGGGGAGTTGCATGCCGACATGGCCTGCGCCAAAGGCCGCCGCCACGGCGAGCGCAAGCAGACAGCGCTTCATGGTGATGCTGATCATCGGATTCTCCTTCTGCGATCGGTTGACTCCGTCCGCACGGAAAAGCGCACGGACGCCTGCAGTTGCTCGGATAGACCGGTGGACGTGCGGAAGGTTTTGCTTCCAGGCTGCGCTCTTGTGTATCGAATTGTTTCCCGCAGGCCGCGCCTACCGTGCGACCGCACACGTGAGATGGGGTAAAGTCGATCCACGATGTCCCCGGAAACCATGTCTTGAGCAATCGGGCCGCCCTCGCCGACTTCGGCGGAGTTTTCGCAGAGCCGCTGGCGCAGGCTTGCCTGGTGGGGATGGTGCTCAACCTCACCGCTTGCATGGCGAGCGGTTTTTTCTGGCGCCGCGACCGCGCCGAGGGTTTCCTCGCCTATTGGTCGGCCGGCTATGCATTCGGCGCGTTGCGGTGGGTCGCCACGTATTTCGCTCTAAGGCACGATGCCCCAGCGGCCGTTCTGCTCGCCGGACTGAGCGCCAGCGCAGCGCTGTCGCTGGAACTGACCGGTGCTTACAGCCTCATCGACCAGCGCAGGAAAAGCCTGCGGACAATGTTCCTCGGCTTGCTCGCGATCCTCGTGACCCTAACGCTGGCCTCGGTCAGCCACAACATGCTCGCACCTGTGTTTGGCATGGTCAGCCTCGCGATACTCGGCTCGGCGGCGGCGATTTTCTGGCGCGCGCATGCGGTCCAGCCGCTGTCGGCCTACCGCATCGCCGCCTTCGCCATGTTGTTCAACTTCGTGGCCTGGGCGCTGGGCCTGGCGCTCATGGGCCGCACGTTCGTGATCACCATTTTTCCGCCGCTGCTGACGCTGCCGACGATGATCGCTTTCTTCAGCATCGCCTACCAGCGGGCACTAGCCAACGTGCGCGATTCCGAGCAGACCGTCAATACGCTGTTCGATACCGTGCCGATGCCGGTGGTCATTTCCCGCCCGCCCGAGGGCGCGATCGAACGCTTCAACCGGCGCGCGCAGGAACTGTTCGGCCTGAACGCGGATGTTCACATCGGCAAGAGCGCCCCGCAATCGGGCATGGTGGCCGACATCGAGAAATGCGACGCGATGCACCTGGAGCTCGCCGCCGGCCGCGATGTGCGCAACAGCGAAGGCCTCTATCGCACCACCTCCGGCCAGCCTCTGCAGATGTCGGTCAATGCCAGCCGTGTCGAACTGCGCGACGGGGTTCGCTATGTGTTCGCCCTGTACGATCTTTCGGACATACGGCGCGTCGAACAGGCCCTGCAGGAGCTCAACGCCTCGCTGGAACAACAGGTGGCCGACCGCACGCGCGACCTTGAATCCTTCAGCTTCTCGGTGTCCCATGATCTGCGGGCTCCGCTGCGCGCCATCGATGGCTACGCCGCCATGCTGGCCGACGAGGCGGGCGAATCGCTGTCGGCCCCGGCGCTCGCGTGTATCGCCCGCATCCGCGAAAACTGCCAGCGCATGGGACAGATGATCGACGCCATGATTTCCATGGCGCGGCTCGGCGCGGCGCGCTTCGAGCCGACGCTGGTCGACATCTCCGCCCTGGCGGCCGAGATTGCCCGCGATCTCGAGACAGCGGACCCGCAACGCCGGGTTGAAGTACGCATCGAACCCTGGATGCGCGCGACCGCCGACATCGGTGCGGTGCGCGTGATCCTGGAAAACCTGATGCGCAACGCATGGAAGTATTCCTCGAAGGTGCCGCTGGCGCAGATCACCGTCGGCAGCGAAACGCGCGGCAGCACGCGCGTCTATTTCGTGCGCGACAACGGCGCAGGATTCGACATGCAGCGCGCCGGCGAATTGTTCCAGCCATTTGCGCGCCTGCACGACGCCGCGCAATTCGAAGGCGACGGCATTGGCCTTGCCACCGTCGCGCGTGTCATCCGCAGTCTCGGCGGCCGCATCTGGGCCGAAGGCAAGCCTGGCGAAGGCGCCACCTTCCGCTTCACCCTCGGGCCCGCCGAAGCGCGTCAGCGCGAGGCCGATGCCGCGCGCAACAATCCCGGCGGCCGGAAAAGCACCTAGGGGTGGACCGGCCTAGACAACGGCAGCCTGAGCCTGGCCGGCGGCGCGCTCGATGATCTCGCCGATGCACCAGACGGTTTCACCCGCGGCGGCAAGCTCGGCTTGAGCGCGCGCGGCGTCGGCGGCCGCCACGATCACCGCCATGCCGATGCCGCAATTGAACACGCGATGCATTTCCGCGTCGGCCACCCCGCCGTGCCGTTGCAGCCAACCGAACAGCGGCGGCATGACCCATGCGTCGCGATGCAGTACCGCCGCGAGGTTCTCACCAAGCACACGCGGCACGTTTTCGACCAGGCCACCGCCGGTGATATGCGCCATGCCCTTGATCGGAAGCACCTGCATGAGGGCGAGCAGGGGCTTCACATAAATCCGCGTCGGCTCCATCACGACGTCGCGCAAGGGCCGGCCATGAAAGTCCGCGTCCATGTCGGGAGCGGCGCGCTCGACGATGCGGCGCAGCAGCGAGTAGCCGTTGGAGTGGGCGCCACTCGAAGCCAAGCCGAGAACCACGTCGCCCGGCGCTATGCCCTTGCCGTCGATGATCCGCGATTTCTCCACCGCGCCGACGGCAAAGCCGGCGAGATCGTACTCGCCCGCCGGATACATGCCGGGCATCTCGGCCGTTTCGCCGCCGATCAGCGCGCATCCGGCCTGCTCGCATCCGCGCGCGATGCCGCCGACCACCTGTGCGGCGGTATCGACGTCGAGCTTGCCGCAGGCGAAGTAATCCAGAAAGAACAGCGGCTCCGCCCCCTGCACGAGGATATCGTTGACGCTCATGGCCACCAGGTCGATGCCGACCGTATCGTGCTTGTTCAGGTGGAATGCCAGCTTGAGTTTGGTACCCACGCCGTCGGTGCCGGAGACCAGGACCGGCTCCCGGTAGCGCTTGGGCACCTCGAAGAGCGCGCCGAAACCGCCGATGCCGGCCAGTACACCCTCGCGCATGGTTTTCCTGGCCATCGGCTTGATGCGGTCGACCAGCGCGTCGCCGGCATCGATGTCCACGCCGGCATCGCGATAGGAAAGGGGGAGATTGCTCATGGGGTTGATGCCCGCCTCGCAGGTAGAATCCGTGTCTTGCCTGGGAACGCGCCCCGAACAGGCGGCCGGACCGGCCCATGGCAAGGCGGACGACGCCGACACCGGCGTCAAGGCAGCGGATTCTAGCCCACCCGCCCGGATTTTCCGGCATCTGATCCAGTACTCCTCCCATCAAGCACGCCGATGCACATTCGCCCCGAGCAGCTGCAGTCCGCCTGGTGGATCGCCCTGGGCTTGGGCCTGGTCTGGGTGCTGTATCTGCTCGGCCCCATCCTCACGCCTTTTCTTGCGGGCGCGGTGCTGGCCTATATCCTGAACCCCGGCGTCGATTGGCTGGCGCGCCGCCGCGTGCCCCGCGCAGCGGGGGCCACGCTGATGATCCTGCTGGTCGTCCTCATCGTGCTGCTTCTGGCCCTGATCATCGCGCCGCTCATCCAGAAACAGGCAGCGGAGCTGTCGATGCGGATACCCTCGCTTCTGACCAGGCTCGACGAAGTCGCGGCGCCGCGCCTGAAGGCATGGTTCGACTGGGACATCCATTTCGACGCGGCTTCGATCAAGGCCTTCATCGCCGAGCATTGGCAAAGCGACGACGGACTGGCCAAGCGCCTGCTGTCCTCGTTGAAACTCGGCGGCCTGGCCATCGCAGGCCTGCTCGGCAACCTGATGCTGATTCCCCTGGTGCTGTTCTACCTGCTGGCGGACTGGAACGACCTGCTCGCGCGCATAGACCGCGTGATCCCGCGCCGCATTCATGCCAAGGTGCGCGGCATCGCTGCGGAGATCGATGCCGTGCTGGCAGAGTTCCTGCGCGGGCAGCTGTCCGTGATGGGCCTGCTTGCGCTCTACTACAGCGTTGCACTTTGGATCGGCGGCATCGATTTCGCCCTGCCGATCGGCATCATCACCGGCGGACTGGTGTTCGTACCCTACCTCGGATTCGCCACCGGCCTGCTGCTCGCCCTGATGGTCGCCGCCCTGCAGCTCGACGGGCTGCACAGCCTGGTCATCGTGGCAGCCGTGTTTGGCCTCGGCCAGGTGCTCGAGAGCTTTTATCTGACCCCGCGCATCGTCGGCGACCGCATCGGCCTGCATCCGCTTGCGGTGGTGTTCGCTCTGCTCGCGTTCGGGCAGGTGTTCGGCTTTTTCGGCATCCTGCTCGCCCTGCCGGCGTCCGCCATCCTGCTGGTAGGCCTGCGCCATCTCAACCAGGCGTACTTCGCCAGCCCGTTCTACAAGCAGCCATGAACATGCGGCAGATGGTGCTGGGCCTGTCCGAAGGCGCGCCGCCGACGTTCGACAACTTCGTGCCCGGTCGCAATGCGGCCGCCCTGGCCGCCCTGGCCGCCCTGGGCACGCCCGCCGCGGCCGACCGCTGCCTGTACCTGTGGGGCGAGCCGGGCAGCGGACGCAGCCATCTGCTGACCGCCTGGCGGACGCGGCATGCCGGCGCCGGCCATTGCCATGCCATCGATGACGTCGAGCGCCTCGACGCGGCCGCCCAGATCGCCCTGTTCAACCTCTACAACCGCGCCCGCGCCGGGGACGCTTGGCTGCTGGTGGCGGGCCCCTGTGCGCCGGCGCAGCTGACTCTGCGCGACGACGTCAAGAGCCGGCTGTCATGGGGCCTGTCGTTCGAGATCCTGCCGCTCACCGACGACGAAAAACGCGCCGCGCTCAGCAACCGCGCGCGCGAACATGGGATGCCGATGACGCCGGAGATGCTCGACTACCTGCTCAGCAGGGCGCGGCGAGACATGCCCTCGCTGATTGCGCTGATCGACGCCCTCGACATGTTCTCGCTCGAAACCAAGCGCCCGCTCACCCTGCCGCTGGTGCGCGAACTCCTCAACCAGAACCAGACGCTGCCGCTATGAACCTGGCCCTTTTCGACCTCGACAATACCCTGATCGCCATCGACAGCGACCACGCCTGGGGTCGCTACCTGGTCGCGCGCGGGATCGTCGACTCCCGGGAGTTCGACCGCAAGAACGACTATTTCTACGAGCGCTACAAGGCCGGAACGCTGGATATCCACGAATACCTGCTGTTCGCGCTGGCGCCGCTGGCGGGCCGCGCGCGCGCCGAAATCGACGCCTGGCATGCCGACTTCATGCGCACGGTGATCCGCCCGGCGATCGGCGCGAAGGCGCGCGAGTTGGTGCGTGCGCATCTTGCGGCCGGCGACATCTGCTGCTGCGTGACCGCCACCAACGCCTTCGTCACCGCGCCGATCGCCCGCGAATTCGGCATCCCGCACCTGATCGCCTGCGACCTGGAGGAGCATGCGGGCGTCTATACCGGCAGGCCCACCGGCATCCCGAGTTTCCAGCACGGCAAGATCCTGCGCGTCGAGGGCTGGCTCGCCACCATGGGAAAGCGCATCGCCGACTTTCCGGTGAGCCGCTTCTACAGCGACTCGCGCAACGACATTCCACTGCTTGAACGCGTCACCCATGCCGTCGCGGTCGACCCCGACGACACCCTGCGCGACATGGCCGTCGAGCGCGGCTGGCCGGTGTTGTCCCTGCACGACCGGTAACAGGCGACCGGCAAGGTAAACTGCCCGCAAATGCTGCGCAAATTCATCTCGAAAGTCTTCGGCCGGCGCAAGACAGAGGCCTCCATGACCCGGGCGGACGCCAACCCCGCCAAGACGCCGGCCAAAACCCGCAAACGCACGCCGGTCATCCTCAAGCGCGAGGAACACGGCATCCGCCGCGAACAGCTCTCGCGCGGCGCCATCGGCACCTGCGAAGGCCTGCAAAAAGCCGGCTACCAAGCCTACGTGGTCGGCGGCGCGGTGCGCGACCTGCTGCACGGCATTGCGCCCAAGGATTTCGATGTCGCCACCGACGCCACCCCCGAGCAGGTGCACGCGGCCTTCCGCCGCTCGCGCATGATCGGCCGGCGCTTTCGCATCGTGCACGTGATGTTCGGTTCAGAGCAGGTCGAGGTCTCGACTTTCCGCACGGCCGACCTGTCGGACGCCGAGACCGACGAGCACGGGCGGGTGCTGCGCGACAACACCTTCGGCAGCATGGCCGACGATGCCACGCGACGCGATTTCACGGTGAACGCCATGTACTACGACCCGGTCGCAGAGACGGTGATCGACTATCACGGCGGCATCAAGGACCTGCGCGCCAGGACGCTGCGCATGATCGGCGACCCCGAAGCGCGTTACCGCGAGGATCCGGTACGCATGCTGCGGGTGACGCGCTTCGCCGCCAAGCTGGGTTTTTCCATCGACCCCAAGACGCGCGCGCCGATCAAGGCCATGGCCGACCTGCTCTCGAACGTGCCATCCTCGCGCCTGTTCGACGAGATGATGAAGCTGCTGCTGTCCGGTCAAGCGGTAGCCTGCATCAGGCAACTGCGCGACGAACACCTGCACCATGGCCTGCTGCCGCTGCTCGACGTGATTCTCGAGCAGCCGATGGGCGAGAGGTTCGTCATGCTCGCCCTGGCCCGCACCGACGAGCGCATCGGGCAGGGCCGGGGCGTCTCGCCCGGCTTCCTTTTCGCCGCCCTCCTGTGGCACGAAACGCTCTCGCGCTGGAATGCGCTCAAGGCCGCCGGGGAACACGCCATGCCGGCGCTTTACCAAGCGATGAACGAGGCCATCGACACCCAGCGCGACAAGCTGGCGATCCAGAACCGCATCTCCGGCGACATGCGCGAGATCTGGGCCCTGCAGCCGCGCTTCGACCGCGTGCTTGACGGGCGTGGCGGTCGCACCGCGATCAAGCTGCTGGAGCATCCGCGTTTTCGCGCCGCGTACGACTTCATGCTGCTGCGCGCCGAATCCGGCGAGATCGATTCGGCGATCGCCAGGTGGTGGACCGACTTCAGCGAAGCCGATCCCGAAACGCGCAATGAGATGGCCAACGCCAAACCCGCCGCGGGGGTGCGCGCTGC
>CANGUJ010000201.1 GCA_947456845.1 Burkholderiales bacterium
ACCGGGGCGCTCGACCGCGGCGGCCTGCGCGAGAATCTGCGTCACACGCCCGGAGGCATCGGCCGCCTGCAGGACCGCGGCCTTGGCGCCCAGCGAATAGCGCACCAGCGCCTCGAGCAGGGCGGCCGCGGGACGCCGCGCATCCACGGGCCTGCGGCCGACAAGCGCATGCGCCAGGGCGCGCTCGAGGTCGGCGCGCGCGCCGGGATAACGCCGCCGCAGCAGCGTGTCGATGCGCAGGTCTTCCAGGGTGACGAAGACGCGCCGCAACCACGCCGGGCGCGCGCCGAGATCGAAAAACCGCTCGAGATCCGGCACGCGGTGCGCCTGCGCGAGGCGCAATACATGCGGGGCGCTGGCGGCGGCCGGCCGCGCAGCGGGAAGCGCCATGCGCCGCGCCGCCTCCGCGAGGCTGAAGGCGAAGGTGCCGCAACGCAGGTAGCCGATCTGGTGCAGGAGGGCCACCCGATAGGCGCCGCGGTTGTGGGCACGGCTGTCGAAATGCGCCATCGCCTCCGGCAGATGGATGCTGCCGCCGTCGGTGAAGATGCGGCCGGCGCGGCCGCCCGCCGCGGGATGCGCAAAGGGCTTGAGGTGCAGCGGGGCCCCCGCGATCCCCTGCGCGAACAGCGCCAGCACCCGCTGGACGTCGCTGAAATCGACGCGCGCCGATTCGGCAGGCCCGCCGGGCGATGACTTCAAGGCAGCAGCACGTCGACGATGTCGGCCACCGCGCGCTGCACCTCGGCATCGTCGGTCACCGCGCGGGCGATGGCGGCCTCGCAGGCGCGCCGCGGCGCGATGCCGCCGGCCGCGAGTTGCCCGGCGTAGACCAGGAGGCGCGTGGAGACGCCATCCTCGAAGCCATGCTCGCGCAGGTGGCGCACTTTTTCGCCGATGCGCGCCAGGCGTTCGGCCAGCGCCGCGTCGACACCGCTCTCGTGCGCGATGATGGCGGCTTCCACCGCGACGCCCGGATAGTCGAACTCCAGGCTCACGAAGCGCTGCCGGGTGGAGGGCTTCAGGTCCTTGACCACGCTCTGGTAGCCGGGGTTGTAGGACATCACCAGCAGGAAGTCGGGATGGGCGTCGAGTAGTTCCCCGGTCTTCTCGACGGGAAGCACGCGACGATGGTCGGTGAGCGAATGGATCACCACCGTGGTGTCCTTGCGCGCCTCGACCACCTCGTCGAGGTAACAGATGGCGCCGCCGCGCACCGCGCGGGTGAGCGGGCCGTCCTGCCAGACCGTGGCGTCGCCGGAAAGCAGGTAGCGCCCCACCAGGTCGGTCGCTGAAAGATCCTCGTGGCATGCCACCGTGATCAGCGGCGCCGCGATGGCGCGGCGATGCGTCTCGGCCGCGCGGTACAGGCGCCAGGCCATGTGTTCGACGAAGCGCGTCTTGCCGCAGCCGGTCGGCCCCTTCAGCAACACCGGGAGGCGCGCGTGATAGGCGGCCTCGAAGACCTCGACCTCGTCGGCCAGCGGCAGGTACCAGGGTTCGGAATCAAGGCGGCTCGGGCCGGCGGCAGCGGAAACTTGCGGACGTTGGTTCATGGCAGCGCGAAATTAGCACGCCGGCCCGCGCCCGTGGCAGCCGGGCGCCCCTGCCCCAAGATGACACGCATGGGCCGCGCCTCGACGTGCGCGTGTTGTTCATCCACAACATTCGATTGACGCGCTACCGCATCGCTTGCAAAATCGATTCATGGTTATCGCATCGACCTCGATCATGCCGCATCACCTGTCCGCCCGGTGCACCCCGGCCGGACGCATCGTCCGACGTCGTCATCTTCTGCGAGAGGCGCGCGCGCGACGATGACGATCCGGCACCCCGGAATGTTCTGCAAGCCGCGCCCGAGAGCGCGGCTTTTTGTTTTTGTCTTAACATTGCGCCCAATCTGCCAAAGGAACATGCGATGAACTTCAAGGATCTCCCCATCTCCGCCCTGATGGATATCACCTCGCGGCCGGAACTCGTCTTCACCGAAGGGCACGGCTCGTGGCTCACCGACCACAACGGCCGCACCTACCTGGATTTCGTGCAGGGCTGGGCGGTCAACGCCCTGGGCCACTCGCCGAAGGAGATCACCGAGGCACTGGCCGCGCAGGCACCGCGCCTGGTGACGCCCAGCCCGGCCTTCTACAACCTGCCGGCCATCGAACTGGCAAGGCTCCTGACTTCCAAGTCCTGCTTCCAGCGCGTGTTTTTCGCCAACACCGGGGCCGAGGCCAACGAAGGCGCGATCAAGCTGGCGCGCAAATGGGGCAAGAAGAACAAGAACGGCGCCTACGAGATCATCACCACGGTGGGCAGCTTCCACGGCCGCACCATCGCCACCATGTCGGCCTCAGGCAAGCCGGGCTGGGACACCATGTTCGCGCCGCAGGTGCCGGGCTTCCCGAAAGCCACGCTGAACGACCTGGCCTCGGTGGAGGCGCTGATCACCGACAAGACCGTCGGCATCATGCTCGAGCCGGTGCAGGGTGAAGGCGGGGTCAACCCCGCCACGCCGGAGTTCATGCGCGGCCTGCGCGAGTTGTGCGACAGGCACAGGCTGCTGCTCATCTGCGACGAAGTGCAGACCGGCGTCGGCCGCTTGGGCACCCTGTTCGGCTACCAGCACTATGGCGTGGAACCCGACATCATGACGCTCGGCAAGGGCATCGGCGGCGGCGTGCCGCTGGCCGCCCTGCTCGCCAAGGAAGCGGTGGCGGTGTTCGAGCACGGCGACCAGGGCGGAACCTACAACGGCAATCCGCTGATGTGCGCGGTGGGTATCGCGGTGCTGGGCGCGGTGGCCAATCCGGCGTTCCTGGCCCATGTGGTCGAGGCGGGCGCGCACCTGGCAAGCCGCCTGACCGCCTTGTCGAAAGAGCTGGACCTGGGCGACGAGCGCGGCGTGGGCCTCTTGCGCGCGATCGAACTCAAGGCCGAGATCGGCGCCAAGGTCGTCGGGATGGCGCGCGACAACCTGGCCGACCAGCCGGGCTGGACCAACCGCGGCCTGCTGCTCAACTCGCCGCGCCCCGCGGTGCTGCGCTTCATGCCGGCCCTGAATGTGACGCTCGGCGAAATCGACTTGATGATCGACGGCCTGCGCATCGCCATCGGGCTGGCACGCAAGTAGGCGTCCGCCACGAAATCAGAAGAAAAAGAGGGGCGACCCTGCGGTCGCCCTTCCGCCACAGCGCCGCCGGGCGACGCCTAGCCGCGCCCGGCGCGCCGCTTGGCCAACCACTCGCGCGCGACCACGTACACCGTCGGCAGGCCGGGAATGACGATCAGCGCGATGATGATCTTGGTCAGGTTCTGGCTCACCCAGGGAATGTTGCCGAACAGGTATCCGGCGATGGTGAGGGAGGCGACCCAGAAAATGCCGCCCGTCACGTTGTAGAGCGCGAAACGCGCGTAGGTCATGCGCGCGGCGCCCGCCACGAAAGGCGCGAAGGTGCGCAGGAAGGGCAAAAAGCGCGCGATCACGATGGTCTTGCCGCCGTGCCTTTCGTAGAACGCATGGGTCTTGTCGAACAGGCGCTTGTTGAACCAGCGCGAGTCCTCCCAGGCGAACACCTTGTCGCCGAAATAGCGGCCGACCGAATAGTTGAGGGCGTCGCCGAGAATCGCCGCGACCGATAGAAGCACGATCACCGAGGTGACATCCATATCGCCCTTGGCGGCGAAGGCGCCGGCGACGAACAGCAGCGAGTCGCCCGGCAGGAAGGGCATGATCACCAGCCCCGTCTCGACGAAGACGATGGCGAACAGGATGCCGTAGATCCACGCCCCGTAGTCGCGGATCAGCTCCGCGAGGTGGGCGTCGATGTGCAGGATGAAATCGATGAGCGCGAGGATCAGGTCCATGGGGTTCCTTCGAGGGCGGGCGCATGATACCCGAGGTCTATAATTTCGCGATGAATGCCGTACCTGAGGGCGCTGGTGCGCGGCCGATCCGCCTGCTCCCCGACACCCTGATCAGCCAGATCGCCGCCGGCGAAGTGGTCGAACGCCCGGCCTCGGTCCTGAAGGAACTGCTGGAAAACGCCCTCGACGCCGGCGCCACCGCCATTGACATCCGCCTCGATGCCGGCGGCGTCAAGCGCCTGCGCATCGCCGATGACGGCCACGGCATCCCGAGGGATGAACTGGCACCCGCGCTGACCCGCCACGCCACCTCCAAGATCGCCTCCCTGGAGGAGCTGGAAAACGTCGCCTCGCTGGGTTTTCGCGGCGAGGCGCTGGCGTCCATCGCCTCGGTGGCCGACCTGACCCTCACCAGCCGTGCGCGCGGCGCACCGCATGCCTTCGCGCTCGCCGGCGGCCACCGCGACCCCGCCCGCGCCGCCCTGGCCGCGGGCACGGTGATCGAAGTCGCGGAACTGTTCGGCCAGGTGCCGGCGCGGCGCAAGTTCCTCAAAAGCGAAGCGACCGAGTTCGCCCACTGCGGCGAGGCCTTGCGGCGCATCGCCCTCTCGCGCCCCGAGGTGAGCTTCACCCTCGCCCACAACGGCCGCGTCGCGCAGCACCTCAAGGCCGAGACGCTCGAGGCGCGCATCACCCATGTGCTGGGCGAGGAGTTCGCCCGCGGCGCGCGCATGGTGGAGGCACAGGCCGGGCCGATCGGCATCATCGGCATGATCGGCGACCCGGCGCAGGCGCGCGCCTCGCGCGACGCCCAGTACTTCTTCGTCAACGGCAGATTCGTGCGCGACAAGGTGCTGCAGCACGCGGTGCGCGCCGCCTACGCGGACGTGCTGCATGGCGACCGCCAGCCGGCCTATGCGCTCTTCATCACCCTGCCGCCTGCGGGTGTGGATGTGAACGTGCACCCGGCCAAGACCGAGGTGCGGTTCCGCGAGTCGCAGGGCATCCACCAGTTCGTCATGCGGGCGGTGTCGGCGGCGCTTTCCGCCAGTGCCGCCGATGCGCCGGTGCCGATGGCCAATGCCGCGTCGGGCGCACCGGCGGCGATCGTCGATGGCGGCGCGGATGCGGTGCGCCCGCCCGCCATGTTCACCCCTACGCCGATGAGCCTGTTCCGCGCCGCCCCGCCGGCCGGGCAGCCGCAATCGCAGGCGGCCTATTTCGCCATGTTCTCAGCCGCCGGCGCGACCAGCCGGGCGATGGAAGCGCCGGCCCCTTCGTACCTGCCGGCCCCCTTGCCGGAGGGCGACATGCCGCTGGGCCACGCGGTGGCGCAACTGCACGGCATCTACATCCTGGCGCAGAACCGGGCCGGGCTGGTGGTGGTGGACATGCATGCGGCGCACGAGCGCATCCTATACGAAACATTCAAGAAAGATCTCGAGGGCGAGCGCATCGCCGCCCAGCCGCTCTTGATCCCGGTGGCCTTCAACGCCGAACGCATCGAGGTGGCCACCGCGGGCGACTATGCGGACGCGCTGGACCGGCTGGGTTTCGAGATCACGCCGCTTTCCGAGACCAGCCTGGCGGTGCGCTCGGTGCCGGCGCTTTTGGCCGACACCGATGCCAAGGCGCTGGCGCGCGACGTGCTGAAGGAACTGCAGGAATTCGGCTCCGGCGAGGTGCTCACGCGCCACCGCGACGAACTGCTCTCCACCATGGCCTGCCACGCGGCCGTGCGCGCCAACCGCCGCCTCTCGCTGGCGGAAATGGATGCCCTGTTGCGCCAGATGGAAGAGACCGAGAAGAGCGGCCAGTGCAACCACGGCCGCCCCACCTGGTACCAGTTCGCGCTTGCCGACCTGGACCGGCTGTTCCTGCGCGGCCGCTAGCGCCCCGCAATCCGCCTTGCAGAAGCCCCGCGCGCTCGCGCTCATCGGCCCCACCGCCTCGGGCAAGACCGGCCTGGCCATCGAACTGGCGCAGGCGCTGGACGGCGAGGTGGTGTCGATGGATTCGGCGCTGGTGTACCGCGGCATGGACATCGGCACCGCCAAGCCGACGCTGGAAGAGCGCGACGGCGTGCCGCACCACCTGATCGACATCATCGATCCGACCGAGAGCTATTCGGCGGCACGCTTTCGTGCCGACGCGCTGGCCGCCGCAACCGACATTCTGGCCCGCGGGCGCGTACCCATCATCACCGGCGGCACCATGCTGTACTTCAAGGCGCTGCGCGAGGGGCTGGACGACCTGCCGCAGGCCGACAGCGCCGTGCGCGCGGAGGTGGAAGCACAAGCCGCCGCCCGCGGCTGGCCGGCGATGCACGCCGAATTGGCCGGCATCGACCCGCCGACCGCCGCGCGCCTGGCGCCGACCGACGCACAACGCATCGGCCGCGCGCTGGAGATCTTCCGCATCACCGGCACGCCGATGTCGCAACTGCTCAACCGCAATGCCGCGCCCGCCGCCTTGCCCTTCGAGATGGCCTGCATCGCGCTGGACGCCTCCGACCGCGCCGTGCTGCATGAACGCATCGCCGCGCGCTTCGACGCCATGCTGGCCGCCGGCCTGGTGGAGGAAGTGCGCAACCTGCGCGAGCGCTACCCCGCGCTTGCGGCCGCCCTGCCTTCGATGCGCTGCGTCGGTTACCGGCAGGTATGGGAGATGCAGGACGGGCGCCTGCCGGCCAAGGAACTGCGCGACCGCGGCATCTTCGCCACGCGCCAATTGGCCAAGAGGCAGATCACCTGGCTGCGCAGCTTTACCGACATCACCCGCATCGACTGCCTGAACGAACATTTCCGGCAACAAGCGCTTGGCATCGCACAACCATTCATCGAGGAGACCCGGGCATGACCACATTCGTACTGATCCACGGCGCGTACCACGGCGGCTGGTGCTGGTCGCGCGTTGCCAGCCGGCTGCGCGCCAAGGGCCACGACGTCCACACGCCAACCCTGGCCGGCATGGGCGAGCACGCCCACCTGCTTTCGCGCCAGATCACGCTCGACACCCATGTGGATGACGTGGTCAGCCATATCGAAACCGAAGAGCTGGAGAAGGTGGTGCTGGTGGGCCACTCCTATGGCGGACTCATCATCACCGGCGCCGCCGACCGGCTCGATGGCAGCGGCAAGATCGCAAGCCTGGTGTACCTGGATGCGCTCGCACCGGTGGACGGCAGCCGCTGGAGCGACTTCAACCTGCCCGCTGCAGCGGAGGCGCGCCACGCTTCCGCGAAGAAGGCGGGCGGCCTCTTCATGCCACCGCCGGATGCCGCAATGTTCGGCCTGACCGAT
>CANGUJ010000202.1 GCA_947456845.1 Burkholderiales bacterium
AGCGAGGGCGGGCGCGGCGAAGGCAGCCAGGAAAAATCCGAACCCGGCTCGCCGGCCGACGCCGCGAAGTCCATCCTGCGCGGCATCTTCGGGCGCTGACCCAGGCCCGACGCACAGCCACCCGACCGATCCCGTGTCCACCGGCCGCCTGGCGGAAAACGTCACCCACTTCGCGCGCGTGCTGCGCGCAGCCGGCCTGCCCGTGGGGCCAGATCGGGTCGTCACGGCGTTGAAGGCGCTGGAAATCTGCGGCGTGGAGCAGCGCGCGCGGGTGCACGCGGCGCTCGCGGCGGTGCTGATCGACCGCCACGAGCACCAGGCGGTGTTCGACGCGGCCTTCGCCGCCTTCTGGCGCGATCCCAAGCTCTTCGAGCGCCTCATGTACATGAGCCTGCCGAAGATCCAGGGGCGTGGCGACAAGGAGCGTGAAAAGCGCCGCCAGCGCCTGGAAGAGGCGCTCAGTGCCAAGACGCCCCCCGCGCCCAGGAAAGACGAGCGGGAAGCCGAGGACAAGGTCGAGCTCGAAACCACCCTCACCTTCTCGGAACGCGAACGCCTCCAGAAGGCCGATTTCGAGACCATGAGCGCGGCCGAATTCGCGCTCGCCAAGAAACTCGCGGAGACCCTGCCGCTGCCCATCCCGCCGCTCGTCACGCGCCGCTTCGAGACTTCGGCGCGCGGCTCGCTCGACCTGCGCGCCATGGCGCGCCACGGCGCGCGCGATCCATTCGGCAGCACGCTCGCCTACCGCCGCCATGCCGAGCGCGAGGCGCCACTGGTGGTGCTGATCGACATCTCCGGCTCGATGCAGCGCTACTCGCGCCTGTTCCTGCACTGGGTGCATGCGCTCGCACGGGTGCGCGGCAACGTGACAGTATTTACCCTCGGCACGCGCCTGACCGCGATTTCGCGCTACCTCAAGCACCGCGACGCCGACGAAGCGCTCGCCGCCGCCGGCGCCGCCGTGCAGGACTGGAACGGCGGCACCCGCCTGGCGACATGCCTGGCCGAATTCAACCGACTGCATGCGCGCCGGGTGCTGACCGGCAACGCGGCCGTGCTGCTGCTCACTGACGGACTGGAACGCGACGACGGCGGCGCCTTGGCCGAGGAGGCCGCGCGGCTCAAGCGTCTGGCGCGTCGCATCGTCTGGCTCAATCCATTGTTGCGCTACGACGGCTTCGAGCCGCGCGCCGCGGGAATCCGCGCCATCCTGCCGCATGTGGATGCGTTTCTGCCGGCGCACAACCTCACGTCGCTCGCGGACCTGGCGCGGGCGCTGCAGGCCGGGCCGCCATCGAAGGCGCGCCCGCGCCTTCATGCCGGCGCCCGCTGAGGCCGACCCCGGGTTGACGATGCGCGCCCCCTGCGTCGTGCCGCGCGGGCGGCCGCAAGAACCATAACTTTCGCCGGTTCAAACCCGAAACCTGAACGTCGCCCCCTCGCCGACCCGGCCATGCGCCTCGATCACGCCGCCATGCCGTTCAACCACCCGCCTGGCCACCGCCATGCCGATGCCGGACCCCGCGAAATCCTGGCGGCCATGCAGGCGCGTGAAGATGCCGAACACCTTGTCGGCGTATTGCTGGTCGAAGCCGATGCCGTTGTCGCGCACGCGGTAATACCCTTGGTGGAAATCCACCTGCACCAGCGAATCCTTGCGCCCGGCGGAATATTTGGCCGCGTTGTCCAGCAGATTGGTCCAGAGTTTCCCGAGCAGCGCCGTATCCCCCGTGCAGTCCGGCAGGTTCGCCACCTCGAAACGGGCTGCGGGCCAGTTCCGGCGCAGCCGGCCCAGACATTCGGCCACGAGCGCGTTGCACGACACCGGACCGAACTTCACATCGGCCCGCGAGATGTGCGCGAACGCCACCGCGTCATCGAGCAGGCGGTTCATGAACTCGGCATTATCGATGATGCATTGCAGATAGTGCTCACGCTCGACCGGGCTGTCGCCGGCGTCGCCGCTGCGCAGCAAGGTCGCAAAACCGGCCAGCCCGCGCAGCGGCGCGCGCAGGTCATGCGCGATGATGTGGTCAAAATCCTCGAGCTGCCGCCGCGCGGCCTCGAGCGCCCGGGTCCGGTCGCCCAAGGCCTGCTCGGCCTGGCGCAGCGCATAGCGCACATGCACGGACGCCAGTTCCGTCAGGAAACGCCGCGCAGCCTCCGACCAGGGGGCGGACCGCCCGGGCATGATGTCGCACCAGGCCGCGGACGCGCGCCGCGCAGACGGCCCGTCGGCAACGCTCGAGCCGGCGGCGACCTCGCGCGGGTCGCCGGCCCGCGACGCCTCGCGAGCCAGCGGCAGGCGCAAGATCGCGATGCCTGCACCGCCTGACTCGGCGAAACGCACCGCCAGCACGCCGCCGAACACCGTCTCGCCGGGCAGGTGCGCGCCAAGACCGCTTGTTTCCCAGCGATGCGCGTCAGCCAGACGCTGCCGCATCAGGGCGATGAGCGCGGCGCGATACTCGCCGGGCGCGGCCTCGCCCCACCACCAGGCGCTTTCGCCGGACCAGACGAGCACCGCCCCCGCCTGCATGGCCGCGCGTATCTCCGCTTCGAACCGGCCGAACAATTCCCCGAGATCCCGCATGCCATCGGCGGACGCCGCCGCCAGCATGCGCGTGTTGAGCAGATTGGCACGCGCGGTTGCTGCAACCAGGGAGCGCGCGGTCGAACGTCCGATCACGGTCGCCAGCGCATGCGCAACGATGCCCGCCATCCTGCGGCGCGCCAGGGGCAGCACGGCCGGCTCGTAGTGGTGGCTGGCGATCAAGCCCCACAGGCGCCCTTCCACCATCAGCGGGAGCTCGAAGGCCGCGCGCACGCCCATGCGCTGCAGAAGCTCGAGATGCTCCCGCGCAACATCGCCCAGGCCAGCGCGGCGCATGTCGAGCGGCGGCGCAGCCGCACATCCGGCGTCCAGCCGCAGCGCCACCGGCGTGGAACGCGTGTCCGGAATGTAGTGTTCGAGGTTTTCCTCGCAGAGGCGCCGCACCTGCACCGGGATGGCGCCGGCGGGATAGTCGACGCCGAGAAAAGATTCGAGATCCCGGCGGCGCGATTCCCCGACCACCTCGCCATTCCAATCCTCGTCGAAACGGCAGATCATCACCCGATGCAAGCCGGTCAGATCGCGCACCAGGTCGGCCGCGAGCGCCCACAGGGTTTCATCCTGGATGTCGCCCTGCAGCATGTTGATGACGCGCTGAAGGTATTCGGGAGTGATCTCGCCGGCATCCTGGCTGCGGGCGGGCGTGAACTCGAGGAGGATGCGGCCTGCCTGCCGGTGGGCAAGCACGTCGATGCGCGTGTCCTGCGGCCCGATGCATGCGTGTACCGGCAGGTGGGATGCGGCGGCGCACTGCGCCAACCGGTGCCCGATCCGGCTGGCGGCGTCGGCCCCGACGCACATTTCCAGGCTGCTTCCCAGCGGCTCGAAATCGCTCGCCAGGCCGAGGATGTCGCGCACGTTCGCCGACGCATGCGTCACGCGCCGGGTGAGCGGGTCGAGCGCCAGGAGGGCGCCGTGCGGCTGGATCATGCCGGACATACCGGACGGGTCGCCCGCAGCAGGGGCTAGCGCCTCGGCATTCGCCAGGTCCGCGGCGGCAGGCGCGGTCATGGATGCCCCGGCCCGGGCGGCGCGCCTATTCGAGCGGCAGGTCGCGACGGTGCCGCATGTACGGCGAATACGCCGGCGCGTCCGGCTTGATGCGGCCATCCGCGCCCCACTCCGACATGCGGTTGAACGGCACCGTGCCGCGCCGTTCCAACCGCGCCAGCGCCGCGCCATAGTCCTGCTCGATGCGCTTCAGGCGAGCCTCCACGACCGCCGCTTCCGAATAGCGCAGGCCCGCTTCCACCCCGTAGGCCACGAACGGCTCCAGGACCGCGTAACCCACGTAGGCAAGCGAGAAGTTCACCGGCCACAGCATCAGGTCGATGTCGCCGCTGCGGCCGTTGTAGGCATAGGTTTCGGCACTGGTGCCCACCGTCACCGACAGCATGGCGCGGCGGCCGGTGAAACGGCCGTTCTCGAAGCGCTGCGTGCTGGTGTAGACGTCGCCATAGATGAACACCCGGTCCAGCCAGCCCTTGAGCATGGCCGGCGGCAGGTGCCACCACATCGGATACTGCAGGATCAGGAGATCGGCCGCTTCGAGGCGCCGGATTTCCGCAGCGACATCGGCAGGCACGGTGCCCGCGGCGCAGGCATAGCGCTGCTCCGACTGCGCGTCGAAGCGGGCGGCATCGAGTGCGGGCACGTAGTGCGCGGCACGCTCGCAGGGATCGAAGCCCATGCGGTACAGGTCGGAGAGGCTGACCGTCCAGCCCTGCGCCTCGAGGGACTGCCGTGCGACCTGCACCAGATGGGCGTTGTAGGACCCCGCCTCGGGATGGGCCAATACGATGTGCGCCTGCATGGTGATTCCCGATGAGGAAGCTTGCCATGCTAGCGCATTGCCGCTCAGGTACGCAGCGCCGGCAGCTTCTCGCCCCGGGGAACGAACCTGAGCGCCAGGCCGTTGTTGCAGTAGCGCAGGCCGGTGGGTTTGGGGCCGTCGTCGAATACATGGCCCTGATGCCCGCCGCAGCGCACGCAGTGATATTCGGTGCGCGGAAAGATGAGCTTGAAATCCTTCTTGGTGCCCATCACGCCGGGCAGCGTGTCCCAGAAGCTCGGCCAGCCGGTGCCGCTTTCGTACTTCTTGGCGCTGTCGAACAGCGGCAGGAAGCAGGCCGCGCAGATGAAGGTGCCGGGCCGCTTCTCGTTGTTGAGGGGGCTCGAACCGGGCGGCTCGGTGCCCTCCTCGAACAGGATGTTGAAGCTGTCGAAGGACAACAGCTTCCTCCATTCGGCCGGCGACTTGACCAGCCTGGTCGCGCCCGCCTTGTCCTGCGCGCGCAAATTGGCGGTAGCGGCGGCGAAAACTCCGAATACGCCGGCGATCCAATGGCGACGTTGCATGCGATGCTCCTGTGGGTGTGGGCCGCGGCTTGGGCATGTGCGTGCTCATGCGCGACGGTCCGACAAGATTAACAGCAGACGCGCCGGCATTATTCCGGCGCTAGGCAGAAAAACCCACGCTGCGCTTGTCGAAGGCGATCGCCTTGACCAGCACGAACACGCGGCGCCCGGCGGCGACGCCGAGTTCGTCCCTTGCCTGACGCGAAATCCGCGCCGGCACCTCCTCCTGGCCGAGGCGCACCTGCGCCTCGATGATCGCCCCGCCGCCGTCGCTGACCCCGCTGACCACGCCTTCGAGCACATTGCGGATGCTGATGCCCGCCGGGCGCTCGGTGGCCAGCGAAACATCGCGCGAGCGAATGCGGATGCGTACGCGGGTACCCAACGGCGTATCCAGGCCCGGCGCCACCAGTTCGCCGCCGGAGAAGCGGAAGCGCGTCAGGAAATAGGCATGATCGTGCGCCACCGCCTCGGCCTCGATCAGGGCGCCGCCCTCATAGCGGCCCGTGTAGGGGCGCAGGTCGGGGCGATTGAATATCTCGTGCACGCTGCCATGGGCCAGGACGCCGCCCTCGTTCATGAGCACCACATGATCGGCCAGGCGGGTGATCTCGCCCACGGCGTGGCTGACATAGACCACCGGTTGCCGCAGTTCGTTGCGCAGCGCTTCGACGTAGCGCAACACCTCGAGGCGGCGCTGGTTGTCGAGGGAGGCCAGCGGCTCGTCCATTAGCAACAGGCGCGGCTGGGATAGCAGCGCGCGTCCGATGGCCACGCGCTGCCTCTCGCCGCCCGACAGGGCCGCCGGGCTGCGTTCGAGCAGGTTCTCGATGCCGAGCAGGCCCACTACCGCGTCGAACCCGATGCGCATGGCGGTTCCCGGCGCGCCGTACAACAGGTTCCTGCGCACCGAAAGATGCGGAAACAGGAGGGCGTCCTGGAACACGTAGCCCACCCGGCGCTTTTCGGGCGGCAGGTTGATGCCTGCCGCGGCGTCGAACAGCACCTCGCCGTCGATGGCGATGCGGCCGGCGTCCGGCTCGAGCAGGCCGGCGATCGCGTTGACCACGCTGGATTTGCCCGAACCGGAACGCCCGAACAGGCCCACCACCGGCGCCTCGGCGGCGAAATCGACATTCAGGTTGGTGGCGCCAAGCCGGCGCCGGATGGAAACCTCGAGCTTCACATCAGGCCCCGCCCCGCCGCGACACCGCGCGAGCGCCGGTTCAGCCATTCGGAGGCGGCCAGCGCCGCCAGCGACAGCAGGACCGAGACCGCGCACAGCTTGAGGACCGCGGCGTCCCCGCCCGGAGTCTGCGTGAAGTTGTAGATCGCCAACGGCAGGGTCTGGGTCTCGCCGGGAATGTTGGAGACGAAGGTGATGGTGGCGCCGAACTCCCCCAACGAACGCGCGAAGGCCAAGAGGCTGCCCATGACAATGCCCGGCAGCGCCAGCGGCAGGGTTACCGATGCCAGCACCCGCCAGGGGCCGGCGCCCAGGGTGCGCGCGGCCGACTCCAGGCGCGGATCGATGGCCTCGATCGCAAGCCGGATGGCGCGCACCATCAGGGGAAAGCCCATGATGCCTGCCGCCAGCGCCGCGCCGGTCCAGCGGAATGCGAAGGTCAGCCCGAACACCTGCTCGAAGAACGCGCCGAAGGGCCCCTTGCGCCCGAAGCCCAGCAGCAGGAAATAGCCGATCACCACCGGCGGCAGCACCAGCGGCAGGTGGATCAGCGCGTCGAACAGGGTCTTGCCGGGGAAGCGCGCGCGCGCCAGCACCAGAGCCGCGAGGGCGGCCGGCGGCAGGCTCACGACCACACTGGCCGCCGCGACCTTCAGGCTCAACAGGACGATGGTGGTTTCTTCGGCGGACAGCATGGGCCGATTATCGCCCATGCCCCCATGGCCATTGCGGCTCGGGGGCAGGGGTGCGGTCAATTCACGGGCGCAGCGCCAGCACGGCGTCGGCGAACAGCCGCGGCGCCTCCTGCGGCGGGTTGTGCCCGACTCCGGCAAGTACGCGCCGCTCGTACGGACCGGTGAAAAAGCGCGCGTGGTTCTCCGAGGTGTGCGGCGGATTCACGCCGTCGGCGTCGCCGTGAACGGCGATGGTCGGCACCGTGATGCGCGGCAGCGCGGCCAGCCGCGCCTCGGTCTCGGCATAGCGCGCCGCGCCGGCGGCGTTGC
>CANGUJ010000203.1 GCA_947456845.1 Burkholderiales bacterium
GAACTCACGCCGAGCCTGCTCTACGAACTCCTGGCGGCGGAGATCGCCGGACAGCGCGGTGCCTCCGCCTTGTCGCTAGCCAAATATCTGGAGCTTGCCCAGCGCACCAGGGACCCGCGCATCGCCCAGCGAGCCGTGGAAATCGCCTTCTACGAGCGCAACAACGAAAAGGCGCTGGAGGCGGCCCGTATCTGGGTAGCGGCCGACCCGGCCAACCTCGATGCGCGCCAGACGCTGGCCGGCCTGCTGGTATCGGCCGGCTTGGGCGAGGAGGCCTATCCCCACCTCGAGCGCCTTTTGGCCGCCGAGGGCGCCAACGTCGCGGAAGGCTTTCTGCAGTTCAACCGCCTGCTTGCCCGCGCCGGCGACCGCAAGGCCACCCTGTCGATCATCCAGCGCCTGGCCGCCAGGTATCCCAACGTGGCCGAGGCGCATGGTTCGGTCGCGCAGGCTGCCGCCAACGCCGACGAGGACGAACTGGCCATTCGCGAGGCCCGCATCGCGGCGAAGCTCAAGCCGGAGTGGGAGTTTCCGCCGCTCCTGGCGGCGCAACTGCTCGCCAAGCGTTCCCCCGCCGAAGCCAGCGAGGAACTGCGCGCCTACCTTGCGATCAATCCGGCCTCGTCCGAGGCGCGCATGGCCTTCGCCCGCTCGCTGGTAGCGGAGAAGAGATATGGCGAGGCGCGCGCCGAGTTCCAGCGCATCGAGAAGCAGTTTCCCGACAATCCCGATGTGCTCTATGCGCTCGGCCTGCTCGCGCTCGACGCGCGCGATTACGCAAGTGCCGAGTCCTCGCTCAGGCGCCTGCTCGGCCAGAATCCGCGTGATCCCAACCTCGTGTACCTCTATCTCGGGCAAGTCGCCGAGGAGCAGAAGAAGTTCGACGAGGCGCGCGCGCTCTACCGCAGGATCGAGGGCGGGCCGCAGTTCATGCCGGCGCAAAGCCGCATCGCACGCAGTCTCGCAAAGGAAGGCCGCATCGCCGACGCAAGGGCGCACCTGCAGGGCCTCAATCCGGTCAATAACGAGCAGCGGGTGCAGGCTATCCTCGCCGAGGCGCAAATGCTGCGCGAGGTCGGGCAGAATCGCGAGGCCTTCGAACTGCTCGAAAGGGGTCTCGACAGGCTGCCCAACCATCCCGACCTGCTGTACGACTTCGCGATGGCGGCCGAGAAGGTGGCGCGCATGGACCTGCTGGAATCCAACCTGAAGAAGGTGATCCAGCTCAAGCCCGATCACGCGCATGCCTACAACGCCCTGGGTTACTCGCTGGCGGACCGCAACGAGCGTCTCTCGGAGGCTCGCGAGCTGATCGAGAAGGCGCTCAAGATCGCGCCCGACGACGCCATGATCATCGACAGCATGGGCTGGGTGCTGTACCGGCTGGGCGACCTGGAACGCGCCCGCGAACTCCTTGTCCGCGCCTATGCCATGCTGCCGGATGCCGAGATCGGCGCGCATCTGGGCGAGGTGCTTTGGAAACTCGGCCGTACCGCCGAGGCCGAGCGCATCTGGGGCGAGTCGCTGGGTCGCGCGCCTGACAACGAAACCCTGAAGAACACCATCAAGCGCTTCAAGCCTTGAAGGCGCTGCCCGCACCACTCGCGCCGTTCGCGCGCCGGCTGTGGCGAGGTCTGGCGTGCGCGCTCGGCGCGGGCACGCTGCTCGCCGGGTGCGCGCTGCCGGGGGCCGCAGTGCGACCGGTCCCGACTGCAGCCGCGAGCGAATCCTTCGCCGTCGAGGGCCGGGTGTCGGTCAGGTTTGGCGAAGACAGCCTGGCAGGCAGAATCGCCTGGGCGCATTCGGCTGCCCGCGACGAAATCAGCCTGGCCTCACCGCTCGGCAACCAGCTGGCGCTCATCGTCCGCGAACCCGCGGGCGTGGCGCTGACCGATGCGAGCCGGAATCTCTACCAGGCTGCGGATGTGGAAACCCTCACCGAACGCCATCTGGGCTGGCGGCTGCCGCTGGCCGGATTGTCCGACTGGGTACGTGCGCGGCCGGGCGCCGGAGCGGTGACGCGGCGCGATGCGGAAGGCCGCCCGGTGCACGTGGCCGAAGCCGGCTGGGCCATCGAGTTCGACTATGAAGGCGCAGCGCGCCTGCCGCGCCGCCTGGTGATGGTGTTCACCCGGGGCGAGCGGCCGCTGGAGATCCGCCTGGTGATCGACCACTGGTCCTGACCGGCGCAGCAGGCTGCGCACTTTCTTGGTGCTATAGTGCGCCGGCTGGTGGCGTGCGGAGTGCGCGCGACGCCGGCCAGTGAATCCGGCCCCCACGAACCCGTGTCATCTGCTGCTCCCGCCCTTGTCGCAGGCCCCGTCAAACGGCCCTCGCTGTTCTGGCTATTCTTGCCGTTCGCGCTGAGCTACGGCGGCTCCTACTTTTTTCGCAATGTCAACGGCGTGGCCGGCCCGCTTCTGGCGCAGGAATTCGGTCTCGGTGCCGGCGGCCTGGGTTTTCTGACCAGCGCCTATTTCCTCGCCTTTTCGCTGGCACAGATTCCGCTCGGCATCGCGCTGGATCGTTTCGGCCATTCGGTGGTCAACGCCGTCATGCTGACCACGGTGGCCCTTGGGGCGACCTTGTTCGCCTGTGCTGACAGTGTGGCCATGCTGGTGGCTGGACGCTGCCTGATCGGCGTGGGCGCCGGTGCGGCGTTGATGTCGGCGATGTCCGCGGTGCATGCCTGGGCGGGCAAGGAACGGGCGGCGACCTATACCGGGCTGGTCATGATGCTGGGCGGCGTAGGTGCCATGCTGGCGGGTTCGCCCACGCAGTGGTTGATCGACCGCCTCGGCTGGCGCTCAGTGATCCTCATGCTGGCGGCATTTTCCTGCGTGGTCGCTTGCATGGCGCTGGCAACCGCCCGCCACACCCGTCCGCTGGCTGCCGGGCAGACCATGCGCGAACTGTTCGCCGGCGTGGCGGCGATTTATGTCGACCGCCAGTTCTGGCGGGTCTGCGTGCCCATGATGGTGGTGCTCGGCACCATGCTGGCGTTCCAGAGCCTGTGGACGGCCACCTGGATGCGCGACGTGGCCGGTTATACCGACCGTTTCGCTATCGGCAACGTGCTGGTGGCGGGCAATTTCGGCATGACCCTCGCCTTTCTTTCCGCAGGCTGGATCGCGGACCGGCTGCGCGAAAGGGGCATCGCCCACATGACGACCCTGAAGGGTTTCATGCTGCTGACCATCGCCGCGCAGGCCTGGCTGATGGCGCTGCCGGCCACCTGGCCCCATTTCGCCTGGGGCGTGTTCTGCTACGGCGCCAACGGAATGCTGATCGGCTACACCCTGCTTGCAACCCGTTTTCCGCCCGAATTGACCGGGCGGGTCAATACCTCGGTCAACCTGATGGCGTTTTCCTGCGCGTTCGTGCTGCAGTGGGGCATCGGGCTGGTCGTGAACCTGTGGCCGGCCACCGCCGCGGGCTATGCGCGGTCCGGCTACTACGCGGCCTGGATACCCCTTCTGGCACTGCAGGTTGCAGTCTTCCTCTGGCTGGTCTGGTCCGTTCGCGCCGGGCCCGCGGCCGAGGGCGCGCGGGGCTAGGCCCATGCAGGCTTTTCCCGCCCCCGCCAAGCTCAACCTTTTCCTGCACGTGGTGGGGCGTCGGGCTGACGGATACCACCTGCTCGAATCGGTGTTCCAGTTGCTCGATTTCGGCGATACCGTCGACATCGGCGTGCGCCCGGACGGCCGGATTTGCCGCCTGAGCGAACTGGCCGGCGTGCCCGAGTCCGCCGACCTTGTGGTGCGGGCGGCCCGCGCGCTGAAGACGGCGACCGGGTGTTCCCTGGGCGCCGATATCTCGGTCACCAAGCGCATACCCATGGGCGGCGGACTGGGCGGCGGCAGCTCGGATGCGGCCAGTGTGCTGCTCGCGCTCAACCGCCTGTGGCGTCTGGACCTGCCGCGCCAGGCGCTGGCACGCATCGGCGTCGCCCTGGGGGCGGATGTGCCGTTTTTCATTTTCGGGCGCAACGCCTTTGCCCGCGGCATCGGTGAGGACCTGCTGGGGCTCGATTTGCCGCTGCGCTGGCATGCCGTGCTGGTTCCGCCGGTGCAGGTGCCGACGGCAGCGATTTTTCAGTCGCCGGAATTGACCCGAAACAGCGAACCTGTCAAAATAGAAGACTTTTCCGCCGGTGCATGGTCGTTTCCGGGAAACCGTTTCCGCAATGATCTTGAGCCGGTGGCGTGCGCGGGGTACGAAGCGGTGTCCCGGGCGCTCCGGTGGCTGCGCGGCTTCGACGCACGGGCGTTGATCACCGCGCGGATGTCCGGCTCGGGCGCCTGTGTGTTCGCCGCATTCGCGGCGCGGGAAGAGGCTGAAGCGGTCGTGGCGGGGCGTCCCGCTGACTGCGGCGGTTTCGTTGCCTGCGGCCTCGGGAAGCATCCGCTGGTGGATTGCGCGCGCGATTGATGGGCAGGGTTTCACGGGTGGGGAGTCGCCAAGTTGGTTAAGGCACCGGATTTTGATTCCGGCATTCGAAGGTTCGAATCCTTCTTCCCCAGCCATTTCTTTCCTTGAGCGGGACGCCCCGCCGATAGCAGTCGAACCACCATGGCCAACTCGAACCTGATGGTCGTTTCCGGCAACGCCAACCCGTTGCTGGCCAGGGAGGTCGCCCGCCGCCTGCAGATCCCGGTGGGACGCATCGCGGTCGGCCGTTTCTCCGACGGCGAGGTCAACGTCGAGATTCTCGAGAACGTGCGCGGCCGCGACGTCTTCGTGCTGCAGTCCACCTCAAGCCCGACCAACGACAACCTGATGGAAATCATGGTGATCGTCGACGCCCTGAAGCGTTCGTCGGCGGCACGCATCACCGCGGCGATCCCGTATTTCGGCTACGCGCGGCAGGACCGCCGGCCGCGTTCGGCGCGGGTGGCCATCTCGGCCAAGGTGGTCGCCAACATGCTCGAGGCCGTCGGTGTCGACCGCGTCCTGACCATGGACCTGCACGCCGACCAGATCCAGGGTTTCTTCGACATCCCGGTCGACAACATCTACGCCGCGCCCATTCTGCTGGGCGATGTGTGGAAGCAGAATTTCCAGAACCTGATCGTTGTCTCGCCCGACGTCGGCGGCGTGGTGCGCGCGCGCGCGCTCGCCAAGCGGCTCGACAGCGAACTGGCCATCATCGACAAGCGCCGCCCCAAGGCCAATGTGTCGGAAGTCATGAACATCATCGGCGATGTCGACGGCCGCACCTGCGTGATCATGGACGACATGGTCGATACCGCCGGCACGCTGTGCAAGGCCGCCGAGGTCCTGAAGGAGCGCGGTGCGGAGCGGGTGGTGGCCTATTGCACCCACGCGGTGCTTTCCGGCAGCGCGGTCCAGAAGATCTCCGTTTCGCCGCTCGACGAGCTCGTCGTCACCGACACCATTGCGCTGCGCGACGACGCGCGCGCCTGCAACAAGATACGGCAGCTGTCGGTGGCCGAATTGCTGGCCGAGACCATCCGCCGCATCAGCTCCGAGGACTCGGTGAGCAGCCTGTTCATCGAGTAGCCCGCAGCATCTTTTCGGCGTCTGCTGTACCCTGCCGTCCCCTGAGGTTCCCTGAAGTTCCTTGTAGGTCCCTTGTTGTACCAACCCGCGCGCGGCTCTGGTCGCGGAATCGCGCGCTCAACGGAGAAGCTCCATGAAAATCGAAGTCATTGCGTCCAAGCGCACGTTGCAAGGTACGGGTGCGAGCCGCCGCCTGCGTCGCGCTGGCAAGGTTCCCGGTGTCTTGTACGGAGGCGAAAAGCCCGCCGAAGCCATCGAGATCGACCACAACCCGCTGTTCCATGCGATGCGCAAGGAAGCCTTCCACGCATCCATCCTCGACCTCAAGATCGACGGCGCCGTGCAGCCGGTCCTGCTGCGCGACTATCAGATGCACGCCTTCCGCCAGCAGATCCAGCACATCGACTTCCAGCGTGTCGACGCGAACCGCGAAATCCACATTCGCGTGCCGTTCCACTTCGTCAATGCCGAAATCTCCCAGGCCGTCAAGTTCGGCGGAGCCATCGTCTCGCATGTGATGAACGACGTCGAGATCGCCTGCCTGCCCAAGGACCTGCCGGAATTCCTTGAGGTCGACCTCAGGGATATCTCGGCCGGCCACGCGTTCCACATCAAGGACCTGAAGCTTCCCGCGGGTGTGCGCGTGATCGTGCACGGCAATGACAACCCGGTCATCGCCAGCGCCACCGTGCCGGGCGGCGAGAAGGACGATGCCGACACTGCCGCGCCTTCGGCGGCGGACGTTCCGGCGACAGCCCAGAAGAAGCCGGCCGACGCGGGCGGCGCCAAGGCGCCGGCGAAGAAGGAAGCCAAGAAGTAAAACCCGCCGGTCCGCGCGCTTCGCCGCGGACCGGTTCGTCTCATCCACGCGTTGCCGAGCAGCGCGGGTTTCGACGGGGCCCCGACGCGAGTTGGGGCTTTTTTTATTATGGCCATTCGCTTGATCGTAGGGCTGGGCAACATCGGACCGGAGTACGAGGACACGCGCCACAACGCCGGGTTCTGGCTAGCCGACAGGGTGGCGCGCGCGCTCGGCGCGACCTTCCACAAGGAAAAGGGCTTTCACGGCGAAGTCGCCAAGGCCGGCCGCGCCTTCTTGCTCAAGCCTTCCACCTACATGAACCGCTCCGGCCAGGCGGTCGCGGCGCTGGCCGGGTTCTACAAGATCGCGCCGGACGAGATCCTTGTGGCGCATGACGAACTCGACCTGCCGCCCGGTGCGGTGAAGATGAAGCAGGGCGGCGGGCATGCGGGCCATAACGGCTTGCGCGACATCCAGGCGCGTCTCGGCAGCAGCGACTTCTGGCGCGTGCGCATCGGCATCGGCCACCCGCGCGAACTGAAGCTCGAGCAGGAGGTGGCCGATTTTGTCCTGCACCGCGCCAGCCGCGAGCACCAGGCACTGATCGACGACTGCGTAGCGCGCGCCGCAGAGGTGATGCCCGAGGCCGTCAACGGCAGCATGCAGGTGGCCACCATGAAGCTGCACGCGAAGAAAAAGGCGTGACGCGCGCCATCACCGTCAAGCTCGGCGCGCGGGCCCGCGCGCACATCGCCGCGCACGGGCTCGCGCCGGCCGACGTCGCC
>CANGUJ010000204.1 GCA_947456845.1 Burkholderiales bacterium
CTGCCCTTCCGAGAGGAGCAGCGTGGCTGGCAGGCGGTCGAGTTCGGCGCCCAGCATCTGGCGGTCGAGGAACGGCGTGCCGACTTCGACGAGTTCCATGCCCATTTCCGCGGAGAGAAAGCGGGCCAGCGGCAGTTCAAGCTGGGAGTCGGGCAGAAAGCTGATGCGCTTGCCCGCGAGGCGCGGACGATAGCGCGCCAGGCTGGCCCTGGCGCGCTCGATCAGCGGTGCGGTCACGGTGTCGAACAGGTCATCCGGCACGCCCCACACGTCGGCCCCGGCGCGCAACCAGTCGCGCGTGCCCTCAGCTCCGAGCGGATAAGGCGCTGCGATGAGCCGCGCGCCACGTGCTTCGAGGGCGCGCACGGTTTCGCCGTTGAACGGCTGCGCCGCGAGCAACAGGGTGCCAGGACCGACCGAGGGCAACTGCGCGGCGCGGCGTGCCGGAAAGAACGACACCGGCCCAATGCCGAGGGCATCGAAGACGCGCCGAAACTGATCTTCGACCACGTCGGCCAGGCAACCCACCACCAGCAATTGGCGCGTCGTCGCCGCGGGCATGTGCGGGACCATTGACAGCAGCGCGTTGTCCTCGCCCTGCGTGAATGTGGTCTCGATCCCCGAGCCAGAATAGTTGAGGACCCGGACATGCGGCAAAAGACGGCGGTTCAGGCGCTCCGCCGCCAGGCCCAGGTCAAGCTTGATCACTTCCGACGGGCAGGAGCCCACCAGGAAGAGTGTGCGTATCTCCGGGCGCCGCTCCAGCAGGCTGGTGCATACCTTGTCGAGCTCCTCGTTAGCGTCGGCCATCCCTGCCAGGTCGCGGTCGGTGAGGATCGCGGTACCGAAGCGCGGCTCGGCGAAGATCATCACGCCGGCAGCGGACTGCACCAAGTGGGCGCAGGTACGGGAACCCACCACCAGGAAAAACGCGTCCTGCATCTTGCGGTGCAGCCAGACAATGCCGGTCAGGCCGCAGAACACCTCGCGCTGGCCGCGCTCGCGCAGGACCTTGATTTCGCGCGCGGTAGGCATGGCGGCCTTGGGCGGTAATGCGCTCATGTCGGTCATTCGGCATACCCCAGTGGCGCACCGGCCGGCGGCGGCCGCGCCGACGCTTGGTCGAGCCTCGCCACGCGCAGCTTGTAGACGAATTGCGCGGCATTGACCACGTAGGCGGCATAAGCGGCCAAGGCGAGCAGCATTTGCTCCCGGGCGGCGAGCGAGCCGCTCACCAGTGCGCCGAGATAGGCGGTATGCAACGCGATGACCAGCATGCTCACCATGTCCTCCCAGAAGAAAGGGCGGGCAAACAGGTAGCAGCCGAACACATCCTTTTCCCAGATCGCGCCGGTCACCATGATGGTGTAGAGCAACAGCGTCTTGATGAGGATGGAGACGGTGGCCGCCGCATAGCCCTCGCCGGTCATCAGGCAACGCACGACCAGAACCGCGCTCACGGCGAACACCAGGAACTGCACCGGCGCGAGGATGCCCTGTACCAGGGTCCAGCGGGACCGGTCGCGACGCTGCCTCTCTTCCACTGTATAAAGCGGTTGACGCGTCGTCTTCAAATGCACCGATTCCATCGATTTGCCTGACCTTGAGTGCTGGTTTGAGAAGCAATGTAGACCGCTTCAAATCGAATGTCAACATAAGTTGACGTATCGAAATAATTACACTACATTGCGTCGCAACTTGACAAAACTTGGAGCCTCGGTTTACATCCGTCACGCACGCAAAGTCCCTGCCCGAGCCCAGCAATCCGCCAGAAGTCACGAAAAGCGGCCTGAACCCAGACACGGCAACAAGCGCGATTCCCGGTAGGCGTCATCCGCCGGGCCCGTGACGCATGAGGAGTATGGGAATGGCCGAATACAACAGAGACGCCGTGGCGGAAAGGAATCCCGCCACAACGCCGGGTCAGCGAGACGACAAAGGTCGCGCCGCATCCGCGGATTTGCAGGCGCAGGAAAGATACGACGCTGACCAGGATGCGGCCGCCGAGCATCTCTCGCAGCTTGTCCGCACCATCGAGACCGAAATCATTCCGCGCCTGATGCTCGCGCACCGTGCCGATGCCGACGCCCGGCTCGTTGCCTGCGGAACGCCGGCTGCGGGCCTTGCGCCCGACGTGGGCGAATTCACCGTCCTGCTGCTGGCCCCGGACAGCGCTGGGTGCGAGAACTACGTGCGCTCCCTCTGTGATGCGGGATACGCCCTCGACGAGATCTACCTCAACCTGATGGCGCCCGCCGCTCGTCGCCTCGGCGTGATGTGGGAGGAAGACACCTGCAGCTTCAGCGAAGTCACCGTGGGGCTCTCACGCCTGCACCGCCGCGTGCTCGAACTCGGTCCGGCCTTCCATAGCGGCCGCGGCACCTTCCAGCCGGGCAAGCGCGCCCTGCTGGTGGCCGCACCCGGCGAGCAGCACACATTCGGCCTTTTCCTGGTCACCGAATTCTTCCGCCGCGAGGGATGGGAAGTGTGGGGCGAACCGATCCGGACCGTTCCCGACCTCGCAGAGGCCGTGCGGGGCAACTGGTTCGAACTGGTGGGCCTGTCCGCAGGCAGCGCGCAAAGGCTGGAGGATGTGCGTTCCGCGGTCAGCGCGGTCCGCAAGGCTTCGCTCAACGGTTCCGTCGCGGTCATGGTGGGCGGTCCGCTGTTTCTGCTCAATCCCGGTTTCGCCGACGCCGTAGGGGCCGATGGCGTGGGCATGGACGCGCAGGACGCCCTGGCCCAGGCGGAGCGCCTCATCCGGCTCGAGGGAATTCGGCCGTCTACCTGATGCTTCCGAATGACCCGCCTTGTATGGCGGACACCCACGAGCTCGAACGGAATATCCATGATGAGCGACATGAGATTGACCCCGTCAGGACCCAGACCGCAACCAATACGTATAACTAGAAACCAATTGTCTGATAAATTGACACTCTTGACTGTAATGCAATTGAATCAATGTCGGTCAGTATTGCCTGGTAATTGTCGGTAGTTGCCGGTAGTTGATCAGGGAGCGTCGAAAGCGGTGACAGGCGGCGATCCCTGGCAGTGATTCTGGCGACGCTCGTCAATCTCGAACCCAACCATTACGTTCCGGTCACGGAGCAATAACGCCCTCTCTTGAAAGCACGCTGTGAAGCCCTTTGATGCCCCGGAAGAGTCTTTCGGTAATCTGGACGCGCAAACCGCCGCGCAGCTCATAGCGACCACATCCGACCTGGTGCTGATCCTCGACGATGCCGGCGTGATCCGCGACATGGCCATCGGCAGCGAGGACCTCTCCAAGGAAGGTTACTCGGGCTGGCTCGGGCAATCCTGGGTGGAGACCGTCACGCTCGACAGTCGTCCCAAGGTCCAGGCCTTGCTGAGCAGCGCCGCCAGTGGCGCCGGCGCGGCGCGCTGGCGCCACCTCAACCACACCTCCAGCCAGGGCGGCAATGTGCCGCTGCTGTTCTCGGCGATCCGCCTGGAAAAGAAAAAGCGCGTGATCGCCGTCGGGCGTGACCTGCGCCAGGTGGCGGCGCTGCAGCAGCGGCTGGTCGATGCCCAGCAGGCGATGGAGCGCGACTACTGGCACCTGCGCCAGGCCGAAACCCGCTACCGGCATCTGTTCCAGATGGTTCCCGACGCGGTCCTGATCGTCGACGCCTATAGCCAGAAAGTGATCGAGGCCAACGCCTGCGCCACCCGCCTGTTCGGCCGCGACGCGGATGAAGTGGTCGGGCGCTTCATCACCGACGCCTTCACCGAATCCGGCGCCCGGGCGATCCAGGCCTTGATGGCCGGTGTGCGCGCCTCCGGCCAGCCTGATGAAGTGCGCGCCGATACCGCCATCGACGGCAAGAACGTGCTGGTCGCCGCATCGATGTTCCGCCAGGAGAATTCTTCGCTGTTCCTGTTGCGCGTGGCCAGCGCGTCGGCGGCGCCGCCTGCGGGCGGTGCGCAGGAACGCTCGCCGCGCGACCTCCTCATCGAGGCGGTCGAGCGCATGCCGGACGGCTTCGTCGTCACCGACAACGAAGGGTTGATTCTGGCCGCCAATTCGGCATTCCTTGATCTGGCCCAGGTCGCCTCCGAAGACTGGATGCGCGGCGAATCCCTGGAACGCTGGCTCGGCCGCTCCGGGGTCGACCTGAGCGTGCTGGTGGCCAATCTGAGGCAGCATGGTTCGGTGCGCCTGTTCGCCACCAACGTACGTGGCGACCAGGGCCTTTCGACCGACGTCGAGATTTCCGCCGTGGCGGTGCCGCACGGCAAGCAGCCCTGCTTCGGATTCACCATCCGCAACGTCGGTCGGCGCCTGAGCATGAGCCCGCGCACCCCGCGCGAATCGCCCCGGTCGGTTGAGCAACTGGCCGACCTGGTGGGCCGGGTACCGCTCAAGGATCTGGTGCAGGAATCCACCGACCTGATCGAAAAACTTTGCATCGAGGCGGCGCTCGAACTCACGCGCGACAACCGCGCGTCCGCCGCCGAAATGCTGGGTCTGTCGCGGCAGAGTCTGTATGTCAAGTTGCGCCGGTACGGCCTGGGCGATCTGGCGACCGACGACAAACCCTAGAGCTAGAGGTCCGGCGCTGCGCTGCATCGGCCGGATGCTGCCGCAACCACAGATCAAGCCGGTCCGAAGCAGCCGAGGGCCAGCAAGGCGCATCATCTTGCCGGCGTAGTCTTGCGGTCGGGCAACATCAATCTTGGGGCATTCCCGGCACCCGGATCGACGGTGTGAACGGCGGCATCGAAGGTAGTGTAAATTTTAATTGACGTTCATATGCGTCAAGTGTAATTTCGCCTCATTGCCACACCATGCAGGCGCTCCATGTCCACGTCCGTGTCGCTGCCGGCTCCCGGCGCAGTTGCGGAACTCCTGAAGCCGATCACCTGGTTTCCGCCCATGTGGGCGTTCTCCTGCGGGGTCGTCGCCTCCGGCGTCGCGCCGGAGGGCAAGTGGTGGCTGATCAGCGCGGGGGTTGTGCTCGCCGGTCCTCTGGTATGCGCCACCAGCCAGGCGGTCAACGACTGGTTTGACCGCCATGTGGATGCCATCAACGAGCCGCAGCGCCCGATCCCGTCCGGCCGCATTCCCGGCCAGTGGGGCCTCTACATCGCGGTCATGTGGACCGCGCTCTCCCTCATGTTCGCCACGTTGCTCGGGCCATGGGGATTCTGCGCCGCGGCCGCCGGCCTGCTGCTCGCATGGGCCTACAGCGCCCCCCCGCTGCGCCTGAAGCGCAACGGCTGGTGGGGCAATGCCGCCTGCGGCATCAGCTACGAAGGCTTGGCCTGGGTCACCGGCGCAGCCGTCATGGCGGGCGGCAGCATGCCCGCCTGGCAATCCCTTCTTCTGGCAGGGCTATACAGTGTGGGGGCCCACGGCATCATGACGCTCAACGACTTCAAGGCCATCGAAGGCGACCGGCGCATGGGTATCGACTCGCTGCCCGTGCTGCTGGGCGTCGATGGCGCGGGCCGCGCCGCCTGCCTCACCATGGCGGCGCCGCAGGGCGTGGTGGTGGCCCTGCTGGCTGCCTGGGACCGTCCGTGGCACGCGCTCGCCGTCGGTGTCCTGCTGGGCATACAACTGTTGCTCATGGCACGCTTCCTTGGAGATCCGCGCGGCCGCGCCACCTGGTACAGCGCATTGGGCGTGAACTTCTTCGTCGTGGGCATGCTGGTCAGCGCCTTCGGCATCCAGACTCTGGCGCGAGGCGCCGCATGACCCACACGCCGCTTTCCTGGACGGGCATCGCGCGCCTGGGCCTGGTGCAGATGGCGCTCGGCGCCATCGTGGTCCTGACCACCTCGACCTTGAACCGCGTCATGGTGGTCGAGCTGGCGCTGCCGGCCATGCTGCCGGGCGTACTGGTGGCGATCCACTATGTCGTGCAGTTGCTGCGTCCGCGCCTGGGCTACGGCTCCGACGTGGGCGGCCGCCGTACGCCGTGGATCGTCGGCGGCATGGCGGTACTGGCCGTCGGTGGCATCGCCGCGTCATGCGCCACCGTGCTGATGGCCAGCCATCTGGTCTTAGGCACACTGCTCGCGGTGCTCGCGTTCTGCATGATCGGCCTGGGCGTGGGCGCGGCGGGCACCTCGCTCCTGGTGCTCCTCGCCAAACGGGTAGTCCCGGAGCGCCGCGCCCCGGCTGCCACCATCGTGTGGCTGATGATGATCGGCGGTTTCATCATCACCGCCACCACGGCCGGCCATCTGCTTGACCCGTTCTCGCCCGCCCGGCTGGTCGCGGTCACCAGCAGCGTGAGTGTGCTCGCCTTCATCATCGCCTGGCTTGCGATCCGCAATGTCGAAGGCGACGGCAGGCCCGCCATGGCCGACGCGGCGGATATCGACGCGGCGGATGCGCCTGCACCGCCGTTTCGCCAGGCGCTCGCCCAGGTCTGGGCCGACGCGGACGCGCGCCGCTTCACCATCTTTGTCTTCATCTCCATGCTGGCCTACAGCGCACAGGATCTGATCCTCGAGCCGTTCGCAGGCGTCGTCTTCGCCTACACCCCGGGGGAGTCGACACGCCTTGCCGGCCTGCAGCATGGCGGCGTGCTCGCTGGCATGCTGCTGGTCGCCCTGTGCGCCGGTGTGGCCCGCAACTCCTGGCTGGGGTCCCTGAAGAACTGGATGGTGTTCGGCTGCGTCGCCTCCGGTTGCGCGCTGCTGAGCCTGGTGGCCGCGGGTGCCGTCGGCCCGGCCTGGCCGCTCAAGGCCTCGGTATTCGCGCTGGGCGTGTTCAACGGCGCGTTCTCGATCGCCGCCATCGGTTCGATGATGCGCCTGGCCGGCGACGGCCCGAAAGCACGCGAGGGTGTGCGCATGGGGCTGTGGGGCGCTGCCCAGGCGATCGCCTTCGGACTCGTCGGCATGGCCGGGGCCGGGGCAAGCGACCTCGCGCGACTGCTGCTGGGTTCCCAGGCGGCGGCCTATGCCTCGGTATTCTTTGTCGAAGGCCTGCTGTTCTTTTTTGCCGCCGTACTCGCCACCCGCATTACTCCCGCAAGAACCGAACAACCCCGCAAGGCCGCCGCCAAGTACCCGGGCGGCAGCATGGTCGGAACCTGAAGAGGCAATCCATGGCACAA
>CANGUJ010000205.1 GCA_947456845.1 Burkholderiales bacterium
CTGGGTACCGGTGTGTCTGTCCGAAGAGGTCGAGGAGCCCGACGGCACGCCGGTCAAGGCGCGCGTCTTCGGTGATGACCTGGTCGTCTTCCGCGACAGCGACGGGCGCGTCGGGGTCATGGATGAACAGTGTCCGCACCGCCGCGCCTCCCTGGTGCTGGGGCGCAACGAGGAAGGCGGCCTGCGCTGCCTGTACCACGGCTGGAAGTTCGACGTCACCGGCAAGGTGATGGACATGTCCTCGGAACCCGCCGCCAGCCCGCTCAGGGACAAGGTCAGGCACAAGGCCTACCCGGTCGAGGAATGGGGCGGCTGGATCTGGTCCTACCTGGGACCTGCGGACACCAGGCCGCGCTTCGAGGCGCCGCCGTATGCGCCTTCAAGCGATGTGCGCATCTCCATCGGCAAGGTGATCCTGCCGTGCAACTGGGCCCAGGTGCTGGAGGGCGCCATCGATTCCGCGCACAGTTCCAGCCTGCACTCCTCGGATTTCGTGCCGGCGCGCGTCAAAATCGGTGAGGCGACCGACAAGAACTGGCTGCGCCCGTCCACCGACAAGTCGCCGCGACTCTCGGTGCAGCGCACCGGATACGGTTTCCGCTACGCGGCGCTGCGCCGGCCGATCGCCAACGCCGCCACCCACGAGTATGTGCGCACGACGGTGTTCGTCGCGCCGTTCGCGGTGCTGGTGCCGCCCAACAACCTCTACAACGTCGCCAACATCAATGTGCCGGTGGACGACACCCACACGGCGTTCTACTTTATCTGCTGGGGCGGCCCGCTGACGACGCCGTCCACCGAGGAGTGGCGCAAATTCCTCGGCGTGCAGGTGGGGCCCAACGTCGACCAGTACTACCGGCTCAGGAACAGCATGGAAAACCGCTTCGGCCAGGATCGCCAGGCGATGAAGGCCGGCAATTTCACCGGCATCAAGGGCTTTCCGAACCAGGATATGGCGATGTGGCTCACCATGGGGCCGATCGCCGACCGCACGCGGGAAATCCTCGGTGCCAGCGACCAGGCGGTCGTGGAGTTCCGCAGGCAGATGGTCGCGGCGGCGCAGGCTTTCCACGCAGGCGAACCGGCCATCGGTACCGGCGCCGACCGCGTGCCCATGGAGACATGCTCGTTCCAGGTGGTGCTGCCCAAGACGACCGACTGGCGTAACATCAAGACCGCTGCGGACATCGCCGCATCCGTCGCCGCGGCCTGAGCAGCGGCACGTGTGAGTGCATCGCCCGACCGGCCGCCCCCCGGCGGGCATACCAGGATAAAGGAGCCTTGATGAACAGACGACGCCTTCTCGGCGCGGCGAGCGCGCTCGCGCTGACCCCGCTGGCCGCATCCTCGGCTCGCGCCCAGACCTATCCCTCGCAACAGATCCGCTTCGTCGTGCCGTATTCGGCCGGCGGGTTGCCGGACACGGTGGCTCGCGTGGTGGCGAAGAAGCTCACCGATCGCATCGGCCAGCCGGTGGTGGTGGAAAACCGTCCGGGCGCCAACGGCGTGGTGGCGGCGCAGGCGGTGATGTCGAGCCCTGCCGACGGCCACACGCTGCTCTTGACCGACGATTCGATGATGACCATCAATCCGTTGATCTACAAGAACATCGCCTACGATCCGAAGAGGGATTTCCTGCCGGTTTCCCTGATCGCGACCGCGCCCCTTTTCCTGGCGGTGCATCCTTCGGTGCCCGCCAAAACCTTCCAGGAGCTGGTGGCCTTGATCAAATCCAGGCCGGGCGAGCTGGCCTACGGATCATCCGGGGTGGGCAGCACCCACCACCTTTGCATGGAGGCAATGAAGGCCGCCCTGGGGCTGGACATCCGCCACATCCCCTACAAGGGCACCGGCCAGTCGGTGCCGGCGGTGGTGGGCAACCAGGTCGCGATGGTGTTCTCGGCCTTTCCCTCCCTCCTGGGCTTCGTCAAGGATGGCAAGGTCAAGCTGCTGGTGGTCAATACTGCAAAGCGCTCGGTATTCGAGCCGAGTGTCACGGCGCTGGGCGAACTCATCCCCGGCTTCGATTTCGCGCCCAACATCGGCATCTTCGCCCCGGCCCGCACCCCGACGGCAGTCATCGCAAGAATGAGCGACGAGGTGGCCAGGCTGGTCAAGGAGGCCGACACCGTCCAGACCTTCAACACCGCCGGCATCGAACCCATAGGCGGCGGACCCGCCGACTACGCGAAGGTACTGGAGCGCGAAGCCGAGCGCGATGCGCGCGCCATCCGCGCCGCCGGCGTAAAGGCCGAATAAGGCGCCGCTACCGAGCGCGCGGCTCGCGCCGCGCCAAACCCACGGAACACCCCATGTCAAAACTGCGACTTTCCTTCGGCTGCTGGGACTACGACCGCACGCGCGCCCTGATGGACGGCAGCGTCGCGCCTGACGGCATCGACCTGAATTACCTCAGCATGCCGGTGGAGGAAACCTTCTTCCGCATGCTGCGCAACCGCGAGTTCGATGTCGCGGAGATGTCGCTGTCATCCTACACGGTCTCGTTGCAAAAGCCCGAACGGCCGTTCGTGGCGCTGCCGGTGTTTCCGTCGCGTTTTTTTCGCCATTCGTGCATTTACATCAACGCCGACGCCGGCATCAGGACCCCGCGGGACCTGATCGGCAGGCGCATCGGCAACCCGGAATACCAGATGACCGCGCCGGTGTGGATCCGCGGCATCCTGTCGGACCACTATGGCGTGCCGGTCGACGGCGTTACCTACATGACCGGCGGCGAGGAGGAGCCGAACCGCGACGAAAAGCTCAAACTCGACCTGCCGCCCAACATCCGGGTCCAGCCGATCGGCCCCAGCCAGACGCTCGCCCGGATGCTGCATTCGGGCGAGATCGACGCCTTGTACACGGCGCGCATGCCGTCGACCTTCTTGAAGGGCGACGGCAAGGTGCTGCGGCTGTTCCCCAACTATCCTGAAGTAGAGCGCGCCTACTGGCATGAGACGCGGCGCTTTCCGATCATGCATGTCGTCGCGATGCGCCGCGACGTGTACGAGGCCAACCGCTGGATCGCCGGATCGCTGATGAAGGCGTTTGTCGAGTCGCAGCAGCGCACCTACCAGGCGCTGCGCGAGACGGCTGCCCTCAAGGCCATGTTGCCCTGGCTGAACGCGCATGTCGAGGACACGGTGCGTGAAATGGGCGAAGACTTCTGGCCCTATGGCCTGCAGCCGAATGTGGAGACGCTGCAGACCTTCCTGCGCTACCACCATGAGCAGGGTTTGTCGAAACGACTGGTCAAGCCGGAAGAGTTGTTCGCGCCGGAAACCCTGGAAAGCTTCAAGATCTGAATGATGCGGGGGCGGTCGGGATGCGCGATATGTCTTGTCGCGCCGCAACACGCGTTGTATACTCATTGGTTGTGCGGTGTGTAATCCTCGGTATGGCCTGATTTAGTTCAGCGATATTGCCGACCGCATCTCCGTCCATCGTCCCTGACCCCTTCCCGTCGTTCCTTTCCCGGAATAGCGCGTGTCCCCGGTTGGCGCCGGTGATTCCATGAATCGCGGCCTTCGGCCGCGGTTGATACGCGTAATCCGGCATGGTCTTAAGCGCCATCGGCGTTCATACCTGCCTTGAAGGAACCTTATGCCTTTTGCATCCCTGGGGCTCAGCCCTGCCATCGCCAAAGCCGTCGCAGAAACCGGCTACACCGACCCGACCCCCGTCCAGAGCGCCGCGATTCCTGCCGCCCTGGCGCGCCAGGACCTGCTTGTTTCATCGCAAACCGGCTCCGGCAAAACCGCGGCTTTCATGCTGCCCGCCCTCGAAACGCTCTCGACGGCACCGACTGTCCGTGGCTACGGCCCGCGCATGCTCGTGCTGACCCCAACCCGCGAGCTCGCGCTGCAGGTCACCAAAGCGGCTGAAACCTACGGCAAGTTCATGCGCCGCGTGCGTGTGGTCAGCATTCTGGGGGGCATGCCCTACCCGGTGCAAAACCGCCTCCTCAAGGGCCCGGTGGATATCCTTATTGCCACCCCGGGGCGCCTGCTCGACCACATGCGCGCCGGCCGCATCGACTTCGCCCGCCTGGAAATCCTGGTGCTCGACGAGGCGGACCGCATGCTCGACATGGGCTTCATCGAGGACATCGAAGCTGTGGTGGCGGCGACGCCTTCCTCGCGCCAGACGCTGCTGTTTTCGGCCACCCTCGACGGCACCGTCGGCGCCCTGGCCAGGAAACTGACCCGCGACCCCAAGCGCATCGAAATCAGCACCGCCCAGACCCGTCATGAAAACATCTCCCAGGTGCTGCATTATGCGGACGACCAGCGCCACAAGATGCGCCTGATCGACCATTACCTGCGCGGCATCGACGTCGACCAGGCGATCGTCTTCACCTCCACCAAACGCGCCGCCGACGAGGTCGCCGACGCCCTCTCCAGCCAGGGTTTTTCGGCCGCTGCCCTGCATGGCGACATGAACCAGGGCCAGCGCAATCGCACCTTGGGCAATGTGCGCCGCGGCAACATCAAGATCCTGGTCGCCACCGACGTCGCCGCCCGCGGCATCGACGTGCAGACCATCACCCATGTGTTCAACTTCGATCTGCCGCGCGTGGCAGAAGACTATGTCCACCGCATCGGCCGTACCGGTCGCGCGGGACGTTCGGGCATCGCCATCTCGCTTGCGGGCGTACGCGACCATGCGCAGGTCAAGCAGATCGAGCGCCTGACCGCCCAGCCGATCAATGTGCAGGTGGTACCGGGTCTCGAGCCCAAGGTGACGCCCTCGCGCCGCCCGAATCCCCATGCCAACGCTCGTCCGGGCAACGGCTGGCGCCCCGGTGCGGCCCGACCGGGGGCACCGAAACGCCCGGGCGCTGGCCGCCCGGCGGCACGCGCCGGCGGTAAACCGAACTTCGCAGGGGCGCGTTAAAATCGAGCCGAGACTGGATTTCCGGTGCAACTTTACGGCGATCCTTTCGACTAAAGCGCCAGGCCAAGGGTATTCGAAGCTTGGTTTTGCAGTAGCGTATGGCATCCTATGGACATCCTACGGGCATCCTATGCCGTCCCAACCCTCTCTATCAGGAGACTTTCGTGCAACCTTCCCGTCGTGTCTGGCTGAAAGCCGCAACTGGCGCCGCTGTCGCCGCCCCGCTCGTATTTTTCACCCAGCAGAGCCTCGCAGCCAAGAATGAAGCGCTGCGTACCTCGCTCAAGTATCAGGACACCCCGAGCGGGTCCAAGAATTGCGCGAACTGTATGCAGTTCGTGCCGGGCAAGACCCCCAAGGACAGAGGTGGCTGCAAGATTCTCCCCGGCGATACCGAAATTGCGCCGACCGGCTACTGCGTGGCCTGGGTTGAACTGAAGAAGTAATCACGCCGGCCGGCCGATCGGGCCGGCACAAAAGCCCGCTGCGGAAGCACTGCGGTCGTCACGATGAAGGCTCGGGTTGCCGACAAGGCCCCGGGCTTTTATTTTGTGTTCATCTCACCCTTGCGTTGCCTTTGTGTTCGCTTTGTGCTGCTTTTCTTTACGTCACCTTTATCGCTTGATCTGTTCGAGCAGGTCCGCCAGGTGATCGTTGCTGCTGTAGTGAATCACCAGCCGCCCGCCTTTCTTGGCCGGCTGGATCTCCACCTTGGTGCCTAACGCCTCGGCCACCGACTCCTCGAAGCTGACCAGGTCGCGCGAGCGGGGCTTGCCCTTTGGCGCCTGCCCGACATCCTTGTCATCGAGCGCCTTGCGCACCAGGGCCTCGGTTTCGCGCACCGACAGGCCGCGCGCTGTAATCCAACCGGCCAGTTCGATCTGGCGCGCGCCGTCCAGGGGCAGCAAGGCGCGGGCATGGCCCATGTCGAGCTTGCCCTCGTGCAGCATGTCCTGCAACGGCTTGGGCAGTTGCAAAAGGCGCAGGAGATTGGCTGCCGCGCTGCGCGAGCGTCCGACCGCCTGGCCCGCGGTTTCCTGGGTCATGCCGAATTCGCTGATCAGCCGCGCCAGGCCCTGGGCTTCCTCCAGCGGGTTGAGGTTCTCGCGCTGGATGTTCTCGATCAGCGCCATCGCCAGCGCGGCCTCGTCGGGCACGTCGCGCACCACCACCGGCACTTCGGTCAGGCCCGCCTGCCGTGCCGCGCGAAAACGTCGTTCACCAGCGATGATTTCATAGCGGTCACCCGCCGCTGAGGAGCCGATCCGGCGCACCAGGATGGGCTGGATCACGCCCTGCGCCTTGATGGATTCCGCCAGTTCGGCAAGCGACGCCGGATCCATGCGCGTGCGCGGCTGGTACTTGCCCGCCTGCAGGAGGTCGACCGACAGGACCGATGTCCGGTCGGGGGCTGCGCCATCGGGGTTCTGGCCGGACAACAGCGCGTCGAGCCCGCGGCCGAGGCCACGCTTCTTGGGAGGTGGCGTCATGGTGCGGATTCCCGGTGCAAGGGTGGCCTATGGGATGGAAGTCCGGTCGGCACCTCATGCCCCCCGGACCCGCGCGATCATTTCGGCGGCAAAATCGAGATAAGCGATCGAGCCTTTGGCCGACCGGTCGAACACCACCCCGGGTTGCCCGAAAGACGGGGCTTCCGCCAGGCGGACATTGCGCGGGATGATGGTGCGGAACACCTTCTCGCCGAAATGCTGCTCGAGTTGCGCGGATACCTGCGCGGTCAGGGTCGAACGCGGGTCGTACATCACCCTCAGCAGGCCGATGATGGCAAGGTCGCGGTTGAGGTTGGCGTGCACCTTCTTGATGGTATTGACCAGGTCGGAAAGCCCTTCGAGCGCGTAATACTCGCATTGCATCGGGATGATCACCCCGTGCGCGGCGCACAGGCCGTTCAAGGTGAGCATCGAGAGCGAGGGCGGGCAGTCGATGAGCACGAAATCATAGTCGGCTGCGACCTCGGCGAGCGCACGCTTGAGACGTGTTTCGCGCGCCTCGACATCCACCAGTTCGACCTCGGCGCCGGCGAGCTCGCGATTGGCCGGCAGCACATGCAGATAACCGGCGCCGTCCGGCACGACCGCCGAGGCGACCTGGCGCGCCTCGCGCACGCTGGCCAGCCCCAGCAGCACCTGGTAGACGGAGGTCTTGAGCGAGCGTTTGTCCACGC